>WQXC01000121.1 GCA_009785045.1 Treponema sp.
AGCGAAAAAATCCTTTCTGTACGCAAACACATTGCAGCCCTTGACGCAAGGATTGAAAAAACTATTAATGAATGGGATAATCTTAAAAAGGATGAAATTGGGCTTTCTGATCTGGAAAGCCAGATAAGAAAATTCTTACATCAGGATGGAACATCTTAAACAAGTTCGGTTTAGGATTCAGGAGCAATCGTAATCATGGCAAAACGTGAAGGCAAAAAGAAAGACAAAGCAGAAATTGTTGTGCTGGGTAAAACTACAAGTTTTACCGGAATATTAAAATTTGCCACAACCCTGCGTATTCAGGGAAATTTTAGAGGAACAATAGATGCCTCCGGTGATTTAATCGTTGACAGGGAAGCAGTGGTCGACGCTGATCACATAACGGTAAACTCACTTACGGTTTACGGTCATATTTCCGGAACCGTACACGCGCTTGACAAGGTTGATATGATGAGCGGCGCAAAAGTACAGGGCGATGTAAGCGCTTCCAAATTGCGCATAGCAGACGGCGTTCTTTTTGAAGGCAAATGCAAAATGACAAATGTAGAAAAAGACGTAGAAATATTTCACCGCCCGACAGAAGAAATAAAAGCCGATTTACAACGCAGTAATGTTAGAATGTAATATAGATGAAGAGCTAATTAACAGAGCAGAAAAAACAGCGAAAGCAGTGATTGAAAAGCTAAAATCGCTTTCTTTAAAATTGGTATTAGCTGAGTCATGCACCGCAGGTTTAATTTCATCAATGCTGGCGGATATTCCGGGCGCTTCCGGAATATTATGGGGTTCATTTGCGTGTTACACAAAAGACGCAAAAATATCCATGCTGGGTCTTGAAAAAAACGCACTTGATTCCTGCGATCTAGTAAGCAGTGAAACTGCCTGTTTAATGGCTGCCGGAGCATTGCTTAAAAGCGGCGCAGATATTGCGGTTTCTGTTACAGGGCTTGCAGGACCTGACGGCGACGGCAGCGGCGTTCCGGTAGGGACGGTCTGGGTTGCGGCAGCTTTACGCAGCGGGGGGATTGATGTAAGGGAATTTCATTTTTCCGGTGCCAGAAACGAAAATCGTATAAAAGCGGCGATTGCAGTACTTGACATAATAATGGAAAAAATATAGATTGGGAGTATCCTTTCGGTAATCATGAATCAAGTTGAAGAAATAAAAATTAATGAAAATCAAGTCGAAAAAGACACAATCCATAGGTGGTTAAAATGGCAGTTGTAAAAAGAGCTAAAAAAGCGGCGACAGGGGTTGCTGCGGAAAATGAGGAATCCATGAACGGCGTTAATGGTAACGGCGCTGACTTACACGGTTCCGATAATGGGCACGAGCATGAAGCACCGGCAGATTTACAAGGCGAACCTGCGGTTCTGCCAGCTCTTCCGAAGCTTCCTTCCATGCCGGACCTTTACGGCAAACCAATCCCCCGCCAGGAACAGGACAATGGTAAACCCCGCCTTACTATAAACGAACTTATCAGACTTAACATGAAAGACCTGCGCGAACTTGCAGGCTGTTATAACATCAACCATGACGACATGGTAATTCTAAAAAAACAGGAAATTGTTTTTGCTCTTTTAAAAGCGCACACAGAAAGAGGCGGCATTATTTACGCATACGGCTCTTTGGAAATATTACCAGACAGTTACGGTTTTCTGCGCAGTCCGCAGAATTCATATCTGCCCGGTCCCGATGATATTTACATAAGCCCAAGCCAAATCAGGCTTTTTGCATTAAAAACAGGCGATACTGTTTATGGTCAGATTCGTAGTCCAAAAGAAGGCGAACGTTTCTTTGCCATGCTGCGCGTCGAAACCGTCAATTACGATGACCCCACTGTCGCGCAAAATCGTATTCCTTTTGATAACCTTACTCCGTTATATCCCAATCACAAACTTGATTTAGAAACACATACAGAAGGCGTAAGCGAAAGAGTCATCAATCTATTCTGCCCAATCGGTAAAGGTCAGCGCTCGTTAATCGTAGCTCCGCCAAGAACCGGTAAAACCATAATGATGCAGAAAATTGCAAACGCAATTACAAGGAATCATCCGGAAGTTTATTTAATTGTTCTTCTTATTGATGAACGTCCGGAAGAAGTTACAGATATGGAACGCACTGTACGCGCGGAAGTTATTTCTTCGACATTCGATGAGCAGGCTACCCGTCACGTTCAGGTTACCGAAATGGTTCTGGAAAAAGCAAAACGCCTTGTTGAGCATAAAAGAGACGTTGTAATCTTATTAGACTCGATTACCCGTCTTGCGCGCGCGTATAACCAGACGGTACCTACATCGGGTAAAATACTTTCCGGCGGTGTTGACTCTAACGCCCTGCATAAACCAAAACGCTTTTTCGGCGCGGCGCGTAATATAGAAGAAGGCGGCAGTTTAACGATTATTTCTACGGCTCTTGTAGAGACCGGCAGCCGAATGGACGAAGTAATTTTCGAAGAATTCAAGGGTACTGGTAACATGGAAATCAACCTGGACAGGCGTATTTCCGACCGCCGCCTCTTCCCTGCCATCAATATCAAGAAATCCGGCACCAGAAAGGAAGAACTCCTGCTTACAGAGGAAGAAATCCAAAAAATCTGGATTTTACGCAAGGTAATAAACCCCATGGACGACATCGAAATTATCGAGCTGCTAGTTGACAGAATGAAGAAAAGTAAGAATAATGAAGCATTCCTAAGATCCATGAACACCGGAACCGGTGGCATCGATTAAGTCCTTAAGTCTGACCACTTAATCCTGGGGCATATGGTAAATTAAATTACTTATTAAATGCAGGATTAGGTGGTCAGAAGTTGGACAATTTTTGGAGGATAAAATGAAAGACGGAATACACCCAAAGTACGAAATGACCAAGATTTCCTGCGCCTGCGGGAACATTATCGAAACCCGCTCCACGATTAAGGACATAAAGGTTGAAATTTGCTCATCCTGCCACCCTTTCTTTACCGGTAAGCAGAAACTCGTAGACACTGCCGGACGCATTGAAAGGTTCAGGAAGAAATACAATATCAAAGAGTAGCCGACGCCGGGACACTGCGGTGGCTGAGCCTGCTCGCGTTTCGGTGGCTGAGCCTGTCGAAGCCCGAAGTACAAACAAATAATTACATTTCTCTACCCAAGCGGGAGCATGCTGCGGCGAATTGACTTTTCCTGCTTTTAAGTCTATACTTAAACAAGATTAACTTAAACGTGTTTAAGTATAGGAGGTTAATATGTTTTCGGGCAGGGAAAAAGAACTGGAAGAACTGGAAAAACTCTATAAAACCAAAACTTACCAAATGATCATTATTTACGGCAGACGTAGAATTGGTAAAAGTACCTTGATAAATCAATTTACACAGGATAAACGTTCTATTTTTTTTACATCTGTTGAAACTGATTCAAAACGAAACCTTGAGGTTTTTAGCCGTACAATAATGAAACACAGAGAAGTTCAAGGAGAAGCTGCATTTTCCAGTTGGGAACAGGCATTTGATGAAATAGCAGCATTAGCTAAAAAACCTCTTATTCTTGTAATTGATGAATATCCATATCTTGCTCAAGCAGAGCGAAGCATATCCTCTATTTTGCAATATTATTGTGATACGGCTTTTAAAAAGGTTCCTCTAATGATTATCCTTTGCGGTTCTTCAATGAGCTTTATGGAAAATCAGGTGTTAGGATATCAAAGCCCTATTTACGGACGAAGAACATCGCAAATGAAGATCGAGCCATTTAATTATAGAGATTCTGCGGCCTTTGTACAGCGATACAGTAATACAGATAAGGCTCTAGTTCATGGGATCACTGGCGGTATTCCAAAATATTTGGAATTATTTGATGATAAAATCTCTGTAAAAGAAAATATTATAAAACTTTTTCTTTCCACTGCGGGATTTTTATACGAAGAACCGTCAAATCTTTTAAAACAGGAATTAAGAGAGCCAATCAAATATAATTTGATCATCGAAGCTGTCGCAAAAGGCTCATCCAGATTAAACGAAATTGCAACAAAAACAGGTTTAGAAACAAGCGCAGTATCAAATTATATTATGTCCCTTATTTCTTTGGGTATTATGCGTAAAGAAACAGCAATAACAGAGGAAAAAAATAAGAAAAAAACATTATATGCGCTTTTAGATACAATGTTTGTATTCTGGTATCGGTATATTTTAGGAAATGAATTTTCTATTCAAACATTTGATACAGAATCTCTTTATGAGCATGAAATTGAACCTGACTTAAATAGTTTTATGGGTAGAATTTTCGAAACAATGTGCGTTGATTATCTTGCTGTACTCAACAGCCAAAAAGAAAACATTTTACCTTTCAAAATTAGGCAGCTAGGCAGATGGTGGGGAACAAACCCAGCAACCAAGACAGAAGAAGAAATTGACATCATTGGCATTAATGATAAACTCTCTTCTGCCGTTTTTTGCGAATGTAAATATCGTAATGAACTTACGGATATACAAATATTAGATTCGCTGATAAATAAATCAGAAAGATGGAATTACAAAAATAAATACTTTATACTATTTTCCAAAAGCGGCTTTACCAAAGGATTGCAAACCGCTGCACAAAAAGCCGGGAATGTTAAGTTAATCAGTCTTAAGGATATGTATTCATAAGCCATGCAATTTTTATTTCGAAAATTCTCTAAATAGTTCTTGACAGGGTTCCTGCCATGGGGTATATTGTATTTAGAATATATTCTAAATAGGTAGAAGGGAGAAAAATGGGGTTTGCAGATACATTTAAAGCTCTGGCAGACCCTGTAAGACGCGAGATTCTTACCATGCTTAAAAAAGGCAGTATGTCGG
>WQXC01000122.1 GCA_009785045.1 Treponema sp.
GAGTAGCCATAATAACCGTTATCCGGTTCTTACATTGAATATCTTTTAAAACAGCCATAACATCTGCCGCTCCATTTGGGTCAAGGCGGCACAAAGGTTCATCAAGAACAAGTATTTTCGCTTTCATGGCAAGAGCCGCGGCAATAACAAGACGCTGCTTTTCGCCGCCGGAAAGCGTTGAAGGCCGCCTGTTTTTGAGATCGGCAAGGCCAACGCTATTAAGCGCAAATTCCACTCTTTCTTCAATTTCTTCCGGCGGCAGGAGAATATTCTCAGGACCAAAAGCGGCTTCGCGGCGAACCGTCGATGTAAAAAGCTGGGCATCAGGATCATCCAGCACCATTCCGGTTTTTAAGGCAAGCTGTGGCACAGATGAATCTTTTGTGTATATACCGTCAATTGTGACCAATCCGGATAAATTGCCTTCGCAGTGATGGGGAATAATACCGTTTAAAAGTTTACATAAGGTAGTTTTTCCGGAGCCATTTTCTCCCATTACAGCAAGAAATACGCCTTCCGGGACAGATAAATTTACTTCATCCAGCGCTTTTTCTGCCGAACGGAAATACGAATAACTGACATTTTCCAATTTTATAATATCGCAGGACACTTGTTAACCTTTACCAATAATTAAAGAATAACAGACCAGCAGAAAAAATAACACAGGCTAAAATTGCAGCAAAATCACGCGGCTTCATCCGGGGTTTATCAAGCCATGTTCTGGTTTTATAAACTCCAAAAGCCCTTGAATCCATAATAACAGAGGAATATTGGGCTTTACGCATGGCATTTAACATTAAAGGAACTAACAAATCTGCATATGCCTTTATTCCGAAAATACGCTTTTCAAATGATTTCATGCCCCGCAATCTTTGCGCATCCATAATAACAAGAGCTTCTTCTTTAAAAAACTGAATAAGATTAAAAGCCGAGGTTAATATAAATGCATTACGATAATTAAATCCAAGCGCGCAAAGACCTGCAGCCAGCCCCGAAGGCTCAGTTGTTTCTGTCAATAATGGCAATAGAATCAGCAGAATAGTAAGGCGGCAGGCAATTACAAGACCCAAAATGAGCCCGTCCATTTTAAACGGACTAATACCGCAAATGTACGTATCACCTGGACCAAATAGAATTTGAATTAAAATGATAAATGCCGCTAACAATGTAAGATTTTTTAGATATTTAAACCCGCGGAACGGTACCTTTGCTGTCAGACGTAAAATAAATACTACTGCCAGCAGGCAAACAGCAATAGTTAGTTTAGTTATAAGAAAAATAAGCAGTGTAACAAGAAAAACAAAAAAAAGTTTAGTTCTGGCATCAAATCGGGAACCTTCACCTATAATTATTAGACTTGATTGAGGTTCAGAATTATAAAAACCGGACATGGGTTACCTTAAAATAATATTTGATAATAAACTATATACAAAATCTTAATAATATGCTATACTAACACTAATAACACATAAAAGGAGAAGGTGAATGACAGACGCAAAAACACGCCTTGCTAACAGGGAAAGGCAGAGAAAGTACAGAGAAGCCCACAGAGATGAAATTAACGAACAGAGAAAAGAGAGGTACAATGATCGAATAGCTAAAGGCAAGTGCCCCAGGTGCGGCGGAAAAGTTAAAAAAGGCTACACTTTATGCTCAGATTGCTGCGAATATCAGGCAAACTTAAACAGGAAATACGCAAGACAGAGGAAAAAATCAACAGGTAAAGCCGCTGCAAAAAAAGCTCCTACTAAAAAAGCAGCTCCAAAAAAAGCAAATCCAAAAACAAAAAAAGCAGTAAAACGCAGAACAGAAAAAAAAGCAAAAGCTAAAGCGAAAAAATAAAATGCTTTATCTATTTTTATGTATATTAATAAAAAAACCGTGCGTTATGCACGGTTTTTTTTAGTATCAAAAATTTTAATCCAGTAGACATTATTAAAAATTATGTCAAAATAAAATTATTCATCTGTAATTTGCATAAAAGGTAATTCGTTCTGCGGCTCGGGAGCCATAGTTTGAGAAAGCAGGCGGTTAATAATACCGGCGTTATCAAGCAGACTTGAAACAGATTGATTCTGATGAAGACGCGAAATAACATGCGCAAAAAGGCGGGAGATACTGACATTTACATACCATTCACGGTTTACAACTTCTTCCTGATAAACGGCATTGGTCCCAATGATACGGTAAAAAAGTCCTTCGTTGTATGCTTCATCAAAATGAGAAATTGCATCCCCGGAAAAAAGAGGCAGACTGATGGCGCAAATAACCCTGCGGGCGCCGTTTTCTTTTAACAGCCTCATACCTTTAATTAATGTGCCGCCGGTACCTAAAATATCATCAGCCATAAAAACAGTTTTATCTTTTACATTACCAAGAAGGCGAATCTGGGAAATATTTGATTGAGTTGCATCTTTTGACAGCTTTGAATAATCCCTTTCCTTGTACAAAAGCGCCAATGGTTTTTTCAGCGCAGAAGCATAAAATTTATTACGGTCAACAGCGCCGGTATCCGGAGAAACTACAACAAAATCATCGTTTAAAATTCCGTCCATTTTTGTCAGAGTCTGAATAATCTGATAACTGGCATGAAGGTTTTCCAGCCGCATTTTATCAAAAGCGTTCATAATGTCTCTGGAATGAATATCAAGCGTAATAATGTGATTAACGCCAAGGCTTTCAAATATTTTTCCTATTCTGCTTGCAGAAAGTCCTTCCCTGCCCTTTGCCTTATGCTGACGCGAATACGGGTAATCTGGAATTACAAGGGTTATCCTTTCCGCTCCTGCCTGCCTTGCAGCATCAACAGTAACAAAAATTGTCATAAGATGATCATTTGTGGAAAGGTTATTAACCACTCCGCCGGAAAATTTAACAGGATAACGGTTTTCTACATCCTGAAAAATATAAACATCCTTACCGCGGATTGATTCTTCTATTTCGGATTTTATTTCGCCGTTGGGAAACAGGGTAAATTTGACAGGAACCCTTAAAGACCCGTTAATACCGTTTCCGCTTTGACCGGAGGTTCCGCGGGCAACAATCTTATTGATTAAATCGATGTGAATATCTGCCTGTTCTACATTGATACTATAACGTTTTGACAGTTCTTCTACTGTTTGTTTACGGCTATGGCGGTATTTATGACGCAGATGCTCAATTACTTCATTGGCGAACACTTCCCCGCCGGGACATGCAATAATGGCTAAATTCGCAGGGTTCAAATACTTCATGTTTAACTACTATTTAGCATGGAAACAGTAAGTTATGCAAGAGGGGGTAAACCCTTTCCTGCCGGAATTATTCAGCCCAGCCGCGGCTTCTTTCTACTGCTTTATGCCAGTTTGTTACAAGTTTTTCACGTTTGTCAGAGTTCATTTTTGTTTCAAAAATAACATCACACTGCCAGCAGTTTTTTACTTCTTCTATATCTTTCCAAAAACCTACAGTAATTCCGGCAAGGCATGCAGCGCCAAGAGCAGTTGTTTCCCTAACAACAGGACGCACAATAGATGTTTGGCAAACATCTGCCTGAAACTGCATAAGAAATTTATCCTTGCTTGCTCCGCCGTCAACTTTAAGATCTTTCATTTTAATGCCAAGATCGCTTTCCATTGCTTTTAAAAGATCCATTACCTGATACGCAATCGATTCCTGCGCCGCTCTGATAATATGCTCACGTTTTGTTCCGCGGGTAATTCCAACAATGCAGCCGCGTGCATACATATCCCAATACGGCGCGCCAAGACCTGTAAACGCCGGAACAAGGTAAACACCGCCTGTGTCTTTAACTTTACCTGCAAAATATTCGCTGTCTGCGCTGTCGCTAATGATACGCAATTCGTCCCGCAGCCACTGGATAACAGCGCCGCCTGTAAATACAGAACCTTCAAGAGCATACTGAACTTTCCCGGCAGAATCGCCAAAACCTGCGGCAATGGTAGTTAAAAGACCGTTTTTACTTTCAGCGGCGCTTGTACCGGTATTCATCAGCAGGAAACAACCCGTGCCGTATGTGCACTTTGCATCGCCTTTGTCAAAACAACACTGCCCAAAAAGCGCAGCCTGCTGATCCCCTGCGTTTCCCGCAATTGGAATTTTTACGCCGTTAATTTCTGCAGAAGCAAACAAAACACCTGACGGTTTTACCTGCGGCAGCATAATACGCGGAATACCAAGGATATCAAGGAGCTTGTCGTCCCAGTCTAGTTTGTGAATGTCAAATATCATCGTGCGGCTTGCGTTGGTGTAATCGGTAACATGCACACCACCGTTGGGACCGCCGCTTAATTTCCAGATGAGCCATGTGTCTACAGTGCCAAAAAGTATTTCGCCTTTTTTTGCGCGTTCACGCACACCTTCAATATTATCAAGTATCCATTTAATTTTTGTGCCGGAAAAATATGCATCAGGAATAAGACCTGTTGTTTTTGTAATGTAATCGCTAAAGCCGTCTTTTTTAAGCGAATCGACAATTGCAGATGTTCTTCTGCACTGCCATACAATTGCGTTATAGACCGGCTGTCCTGTGTTTTTATCCCAAAGAATCGTCGTTTCGCGCTGATTGGTAATTCCTATTGCGGCAATATCCTGCGCGTTAATATTATTTTTTACAAGAAGGTCAGACATAACGCCATATTGGGTGGAATATATTTCCATTGGATCATGTTCTACCCATGCTTCTTTAGGATAAATTTGTTTAAATTCTTTTTGCTCTACAGCA
>WQXC01000123.1 GCA_009785045.1 Treponema sp.
AAACCAGCAGCTCTTTTTGCTGTTCAGGGCTTATTTTATCAAGTTTTTTTAACGCCCGTTTAAAAAAATCAGCCATTCTGACCTCTTAAAGCTGTTTTTAACTTGTAAAAAAGCGCTTCAAGTGTAATTGTCGAGTTAATATTTAATACATCAACAGCGGTAACTGCTTCGTTAATATATTTCTTGAATATTTCATTACATGCGATATAAGCAGGATTATCAGCTTCTCTGGTGACAGTATTAACAAGTTCAATAACAAGCCGCATAAAACCGGAGAATGAAACAAATTCAAAATTATTGCTTTTGGAATGAATAATTTTAACTACGCCGGCGCTTTTAACACAGCGTTCAATACCTGCAGTTTCACAGACAGGCGCATATCTTTCTCCAAGTGCATAAACTGCAGCCGGAATATTGTTCTTTTTAAACGATAAAGAAACTGCCCGCGCAAGCGATACAATAAACCAAGCGGCAAGCGGACGCATTGTTTCGTCATTCTGCGTTAGAAAGGAATCAAGGTAAGAATTTAACAGCGAATTTTTTTCATGCAGTATACTTTCTTCCGGTTTATCCTGAAATATTCTCCTGATAACTTCTTTTTCACCCTCTGCGCTTCTTTTTAAAAACCGGTAAGGACGGACGCGCGATAGTATAGTAGGTATAATTGCTTCGCGCCTTTGCGCATTTAATACAATGCTTACTGTGGCAGGAGGTTCTTCAAGCAGCTTAAGAAGTGAATTACGCGAATCGTCTCTCATGTTTTCGGCATTTTCGATTATTAATGTTTTCCTTTTTCCGCCTGGCGCAAGCCTGCACCAGGAAGAAGCGCTTCTTATATTGTTAATCGGTATGGTATCGCTTAACCCTTCATCTTCCAGTTTAAGCGCGTCTTTTATTAACGAATTACACAGTTTTTCCATTACTGCCTTTTCGCATGTTCCGGTATCCAGCATTAAAAAATCATTTAATCCTTCATCCAGTGACTGCAAAACACCGGAAACTGCTTTTGCAGTCTTTGAATCATTTTCAAGTATTACGGGAGAAAAGCGAAGCTGAAGCTTGCGAAGAGAGCGAAAAAACAAAAGCTTGGCGCTTTGACTTGACGGATTACGCAAAAAAGCAGAACGACAGGCGGATATATCAGATGAAAAAGACCGGCTTCCAATAATTAAAAGATCGTCATGCTGTAAAAACCTGTGCCGTTCACATGATGAGCAGGAACATTTCCAATCGCCGTTCTTTTCACAGGAAAGAACACGCGCCAATTCCAGCGCCGCGCTTCCCTTTCCGCAGCCGGAAGGGCCAAAAAACAGCATACTGGGAGCATCACGCCCGGAAAGAATATCGTCGCGTAACTGGAGAACTGCACCCTGCTCTATGATGTTTTCAAACACCGCAAACCCCCGCCGTATCCCAAAATTGCAGGAACGCTGAGTTAGTGTTTATAGGAAAACTTTCCCTTCCGGTTATCAGAGGAAGCAAAAGCCGTGCAAAAAAACTATCTGCCAATAAAACATTAGAATCAAATAACGGCTGTATTTTAATCAGGAAAAGCACTAAACTTACAACAACAAAACCTTCGGCAATGCCAAAGAATATACCGATTATATAGTCGGTTTTTGTCAGACTGACTTCATCTACAATATCTACAAGCATTTTTTCTATTAGTTTTACAATAACAAACACAACTGCAAATAAGACAACAAATGCGACAACCTCATGAACAATATTTATTTCCTGCCAAAAAAACTTTCTTAGTAACTCTCCGCCGTTTTTATGCAAAAACAATGCCACAAGAAGACCGAACACTATGGCTGCAACAGATAAAAGTTCTGAAACAAAACCTTTTATATAACACCGGATCATAAAGAGCCCTATCAATGCGACAAAGGCAATATCTATTATTGAAAAAGTCATTTATCCCTGCCTTTGACGGACAGCTCCGCCAGAGCGCGCGCTATTATTCCGGCTGCGTCGCACTCTCCTATTTTTGCAGATGCAGATGCCATTGCTTCTCTCTTCATATCATCCTGTGCAAATGAATTTACCGCAAGTACAAGTTCCTGCATATCGGGAGACGACAACACCTGAGCGGCGCCTGCGTTTTGAAAATAAGCCGCGTTTTCAACCTGATCTCCTCTCGTTCCTGAACCTCTTAGAGGAATCAATAACATCGGCTTACCCAAAACAGCCCATTCCCAAATACCGGCGCCGCTTCTTCCCATAACAAGCTCGGCAGCCGCCATTACATGAGGCATTTCTTCTTTAATATACGGAAAAGGTTTATACCTGTCGTTTGCAGGAACATCCCATTCAAGATTTGGTCCGGTTTGATGCACAACTGTATAATGCACTGTTAAAGCAGGCAAAGAGGCGCGGATTAACTCGTTGATTTCCTGCGCACCCTGGCTTCCGCCAAGAACCAGCAGAATGCGCGCTTCTTCCTTAACCTCAAGAAAATTCCTTCCCTTAATAGGATCGGCTTTTCTGAATGTTTCACGCACCGGATTACCGCATACAGTGATTCTATCCTGAACCGATTTGCGCAAAAAACGTGCAGTATCTTTGTACGCTGTAAAAACCATTCCTTTTGTACGTGTTACATAACGTGTATTAATTCTGGTTGCAAGTCCCGGGCTAAAATCCGACTCATGCGTCAATACAGGTATACGTAAGGAAGATGCCGCTGCGCACGGAGGCACGCTTACAAAACCGCCTTTGGAGAATAAAATATTTGCTTTTTCTTTTTTAAGAATTTTGCGGGAAACAAAGTATCCGCTTATAACTTTGAAGAAGTCGGCAACTGTCCGCAGAGAAAAATAGCGTCTGAGTTTTCCGGAAGGTACGCCAAAGAATTCAATACCTGCTTCTTCTACAAGCATCCGGTCCATGCCGGCGGAGGAACCTATCCAAAATAACCGGAATTCAACGCCTGTAAGCAGCTCTTTTAATCTGGCTGCAACAGCAAGTCCCGGGTAAATATGCCCTCCTGTCCCTCCTCCAGTAAAAGCAATGTTCACCATGCGAGTATTATATCATTTAATTACTTTTTAACCAACTCCGTAATACCCGTAACCAGCCCGGCGAGGTTTTGGATCTCGGACGGAATGATTATCTTGGTAGCCTGACCGTCTGCAACTTTCTGCAGAGCTTCAAGGCTTTTTAACTTAATCAACGGGTCGTCGGCATTTACGCTCTTTAACATGTTAAGGCCGTCTGCGGTGGCTTTCTGCACATTGAGGATCGCCTGCGCTTCGCCTTCTGCTTCGCGAATGGCAGCTTCTTTTGCAGCTTCCGCCTGCAGAATAACTGCGGCTTTTTCGGCTTCGGCTTTTAAAATTGCAGATGCTTTTTGCCCTTCTGCAACAAGAATGGCGGACTGTTTTTCGCCTTCGGCCCTGAGAATTGATTCGCGTCTTTCTCGTTCAGCCCTCATCTGCTTTTCCATTGCTTCCTGAATGCTCTTTGGCGGTGTAATGCTTCTAACTTCGACGCGATTTACTTTAATGCCCCATGGATTTGTGGCTTCATCAAGAACTATACGCATACGGTTATTAATCACATCGCGGCTTGTTAAGGTTTCGTCCAGCTCCAGCTCTCCAATGATACTTCGTAATGTTGTAGTTGCAAGGTTTTCTATGGCGTTCATGGGATTGCATACGCCGTAAGTGTAAAGCTTTGGATCGGTAATTTGCAAATAAAGGACAGTGTCTATCATCATGGTAACATTGTCTTTGGTAATCACAGGCTGCGGCGCAAAATCTGCCACCTGTTCTTTTAAAGTAACACGCGCGGCTATTCTGTCCAGAAACGGAAGCTTAACATGTATACCTGTTCCCCAGGTTGCATAATAAGCGCCGATTCGTTCAAGAACATAAGCGTTTGACTGAGAAACAATTCTTACATTGGAAATGATTAAAATTAACAGAAAAAATGACAAAGATATAATTACCCACATGATACACCTCTTTAAAAATTAATTATTATTTAGTTCTTCTTTATTTTCATCTTCTGCAGGGATACGAACAATAACCTGAACACCTTCGATACGAACTACTTCGCACTTTGCTCCTTCGGACATCGTTGAACCATCATCAGATCTGGCAGACCAAATCTGACCGTTTAATTTTACTTCTCCCCTGTCAAATTCGGTAATCTGTTTTGTAACAAGAGCTTTTTTTCCGACAAGGCTGTCAACATTTGTTTTTTCCCTGCCGGTTTTAAACTTTTTAATTGCCAAAGGACGGGTAAAAATAAGCAGAGCTGTGGAAATAACCACGAAAATCATTACCTGATAAACCACTGGAATAGGCAGGAAGGAGAGAAACACCATAACAACAGCCGCCATCGCAAACCAAATGGTTGTAAGACCAAGGGTGAGCGCTTCTACAATTGCCATAATTATGGCAATCCCCAGCCAAATCCAATGAGATTGTATTGATATATCAAAAGGAAATAATATAGGCATACAGGAAGTTTATAATTATTACTCTCCTGCTGTCAAGGTATTAATTCAATCAAAATCCTTCTTGCGAATTTCCATACGTTTAATCTTGCCGCTGATTGTTTTTGGCAGCTCCGGCACAAACTCCACAATACGCGGGTATTTATACGGCGCTGTTACATGTTTCACATGATTCTGCAGTTCGCGGATTAACTCGTCAGAAGCGGTAAATCCCCGCGCCAGTACGATGGTAGCTTTTACAACCTGCCCGCGCAT
>WQXC01000124.1 GCA_009785045.1 Treponema sp.
TGAATCCGGTTCGCTTTTCTTCCACAAGGGAAGCGATAAAAACATTAAAACAATAATACAAAAATGAACTAAACCTATAGTCCTGTAGCCAAGATTCCAGGAATTTTTATGCAGCAAAAACGCCGACATTATTATAGGCCCAATAGAAGCGCCTACTCCCCAAAAACAATGCAGCCAGCTCATGTGCCTTGCTTTGTAATGCAGAGCTACATAATTATTTAACGCAACATCAATTGCGCCGCCGCCTAACCCAAGCGGAACAGCAAATAAACATAAAGAAATAAATGAACCGGAAAACGAAAAACCCATAAGCGCCGAGGCTGTCAGTAAAAATCCGCAGGCTACAACAGGTGTGGTGCCAAAACGTTTTATTATTTTTCCGCTAAAGACAGCGGACACAACCGTACAGCCTGCAGATACCATCGAAATGAACCCTGCATAATGCAGCGGTACGCTTAACAAACCAAACATCGAAGGCCATGCGGCTCCGAGCATTGAATCCGACAACCCAAGACTAACAAACGAAAAATAAATAAGTATTAAAAGCAAAATCGTAAACATAAACTTATATTAACCCAGAAACTTTTCAGCCTTTTCCATATTATTAATAATTGGAACATCAAATGGGCAGCGTTTTTCGCAGTTTCCGCATTTAGTACATTCTGCTCCGCCATGTTTCAGAGCTTTGTAATGCGAACGGACAGACGGCGGGATATTTGCTGTATCCAGTTCTGCAATATCCAGATACTTGTTTACGGCTGCAATATCAATTTCGGCAGGACACGGCTGACAATGACTGCAATAAAAACAACTGCCGCGCAAACCATCGCCGCGAACAGAACTTAATATTTCTGTGTAATCGCGCTCTGCGTCGCTGAGATCAAGATACTTTACAACATCATTTATTTCATCCGGTGTCTTACAGCCGGGCAGCACACTTACAACAGCAGGTCTTGAAAGCGCATAATGAATGCACTGCGCAGCAGTAAGAGGTTTCTTAAAAGGCGAATGATCCGGCGAAATTAATTTTCCCGCTCCAAGCGCTTTCATTACCGTTATGCCGATATTTTTCTGCTCGCAAAGCCTGTACAGCTCTGCCCGCTTCGGCTCGATACCAACAAAACTTTCCGCGTTAAAGCCATTATCAAGGTGAGTAAAAATACTTTCACCTGTGGGGATAATGTCAAAAGCGGGGTTTAAACTGAACATCATTATTTCCACAAGCCCTGTGTTAACAGCTTTAATCGCAGTAACAGGATTGTGAGAACTAAAACCGATATGACCGATATCACCCTTCTCCTTTAATTTAAGCGCATAATCTGCAATACCGGTTTCAAAAACATTTTTATAATCATCTTCAGAATCGATAAAGAACAGCATTCCGAAATCAATATACCCGCCGCACAAACGCAGATGCTCTTCAAAAAAACGTTTAACCGTCGGCATATCGCGGCTTATATCATATTGTTGTTTTATATCGACGGAACAAATATGTCCCTGAATTAAAACATCCTTACGGCGGGAACCCAGCGCCTTTGCGAGAAATTCGCGGACTTCCTGCCCCGGCATAAACATGTCAAAAATATTAATGCCATGATCAAGCGCGGCATCAATCGTGGCTTTTACCTGCTCGTATGGTTTTCTGTCCAGGTGCTCGCAGCCATGCCCGATAATACTTGCTTTTTTTCCGGTTTTACCAATTTCACGAAAAATCATATTTTCTCCAATTACTTCCCATAATCATTTAAAATATTATAAGCTTAATTCAATAACAAGTGAAGAACATATTGTCCATATTATTACTTTCTCTGGTAGTTTTATCAAATGGCTGCATCAGGCAAACACCGCCCGGTCTGACAATAATTGACGGCGTGCTCTCTGTAGGCGTGGAAGTCGGCTACCCTCCCATGGAATATTACGACACCGACGGGGTTACCCTTCTTGGCTTTGATATTGAACTTGCAAAAGCTCTGGCGCAAAATCTGGGTTTAAAAGTAAATTTTATTGATACCGCATGGGAAGGAATTTTAGCCGGGCTGGAATCAGACAGATATGACATTGCCGTTAATATAACAATTATTCCTGAACGGCAAAAAAGATTTAATTTTACAAAACCTTATATCGACAGTTCCATTACAATTGTAGCGTTAAAAGATTCTTCCATTAACATTGAAAAACCGGAAGACATTGCAGGATACAGAGTTGCATATCAAGGCGATACTACAGCGCAGTATTTTACAGAAAGAATAAAAGAAAACGTATCTTCCGTTGTACCAGGTTCTGCGTTTACTGCATTTTCCTACGATAAAATAATTTATTGTTTTGACGAATTAAAATTTGGACGAATTGATTTAGTCGTGGTTGATAATATCGCAGCATTTGAATACACAGGAAAAGAAAACAGTCCCTTTGAAGTAATCTGGCAGGGCGTACCCGATGAGTATATCGCTATTTGTTTAAAAAAAGGTAATGACGCTTTATCCACAGCGCTTAACAATGCACTGGATGAATTATATCTGGACGGCACGCTGTTAAAAATATATCAGCAAATATTCGGACACGGATTATCAGAAGCAATGCTGGAATTATATTGAAAAATGTTATTTTTAATGATACAATTAATCAGGAGAAACTCATGAAAAAGACTATTATTTTTATTTGCTTTTTATTAATTGCATTAATTTTTATACCATCTGTTTTTGCGCAAACGGATACCGGATTCAGGGGACAGAGTATAAATGGAGCCACCGGACTTTTTTCTATTCCATCAGGTCGCATTGGATGGGACGGACCTGGTAACTTTGCGGTGGATTTTGGATACCGGGCTGTCATCAACAACGATGCGGGAGCAGCGCATATCCCGGCTATCACAATGAGTTTGGTTAAATGGATTGAATTATCGGCTGCTTTTGATTTTCAGCCGAATTTATATAATAACCAGGAAAACAATGATTTATTACTGGGAATGAAAATTAAATTGCCGACTTCTGCCAATACATCGGTTGCTATCGGCGGAAATATTCAGCTTCTGAACATCGATAACGAAAATCATAATTACAACGCATATCAGCCGTATATAGCGATTACATATGCCGGAAATTTTTTCACCATGCCCGCCGAGACAACTATTGTATTTGGCAAAACACTTTATTCAGGCCGTGACAACAACAGCAATGTAGATTTTGGAATGGGGTTTGACTTGATCCTGTTTCCTGATGTTTTTAAAAATGCCGTACACTGGATTATCGATTTTTCCAATTACGGTTACAGTGATAACGCCTGGCCGAATAACTCACTGTACCATACCAGCGCTGTGTGGCGCGGAATTTTAAACACCGGCTTTAGAGTAGATCTTTCATCTATTCCTGCGCTTAAAAAATATAAATTCCTGTTGGATTTTATTTTTAATGATCTTTTTGATGACGGAAGCAGATCATTTACAATTGGCGCAACCTTTGGTTTTTCGGCACAGTAGACTACTTGCCTAATTTATCAAGAGCTTTCTCTATCCTTTCAAGTGAGCGCTCCGCGCCAAGTAAACGAAGCGAGCCAAAAAGCGGAGGGCTTACACGGCTGCCGGTAATTGCAACACGCAATGGCATCATTAAGTCTCCAAGTTTTACACCGCGCTTTTCTGCTTCTGCTTTAATTAAGTTTTCTGCCTGTTCATCATTCGGCGCTTCGGCTAACGCGCGCACAATTTCTTTACCTATTTGCAATAGTTGAACCGCCTGTGCTAGATCACACTTTTTGGGAATAAACTCTTCTGCGGCAGGAACTTCAGGCTCTTTAAATAAGTAGGCAATTTTTTCAGGCGCTTCGTTAAGAAAAACCAAGCGCTCTTTAACTAACGACATTGCTAAAATAAAAACTTCGCGCTGTTGCGCTGTCGGCTCAACATTCGCACCGCCAAACAATCCCGCTTCTATCGCATGCAGCAAACAAAGCTGCGCGAGATCTTCATCGCTCATCATTCTGATGTACTGCCCGTTGTACCATTCAAGTTTTTTATAATCAAAAACTGCCGGCGCTTTATTCAGTTTTTCAAGACTGAACCGCTGCGCGAGTTCTTCCAGAGTGTAGATTTCTTTGCCCTCTTCGTAAGACGCGCCCAAAAGCGCAATATAGTTTATCAGCGCAGCGGGAAGAAAACCCTGCTTGCGAAATTCATCGATACTGGTTGCGCCATGTCGTTTGGAAAGTTTTTTGCCGTCCTGCCCCATCACCATTGGAAGGTGACAAAACTCAGGCGGTGTCCAGCCAAAGGCGCGGTACATAATCACATGAAGCGGTGTCGAGGCAAGCCATTCCTGAGCGCGAAGCACATGAGTTATTTCCATTAAATGATCATCAACAACATTCGCAAGATGATAAGTTGGAAAACCGTCAGATTTTAACAATACAGGGTCAGGGTTAACATCATCGTTCTTCCATTCAATGTCTCCAAGCAAATGGTCACTAAACTGAGTCGACTCTCCCAGCGGAATTTTCAATCTTACAGTACAAGCCTCACCGCCGCCATGGATGGCGCCAGCAGCTCTTTTTGCAGCTTCCTGCGGATCGATACTACGGCAAAAGCGATCGTAACCTGACTCCGAAGAGTGAGCAGCTTCTCTTTGCTTGCGCACTTCGTCGATTCGTTCAGCAGAACAAAAGCAGTAATAAGCCTGTCCCTTATCAAGAAGTTCCTGCGCA
>WQXC01000125.1 GCA_009785045.1 Treponema sp.
CTTCTTTAAGGGATTCAGGTGTTACCGGCAGGATTTTCATGTTGATTATATATTACTACAACTTTAAACATAAATCACATGCGGATACTGTGAAACCATGTAATCAGAGCTTAGAAACATCATACCTTCTGCCTTTGCCTGGGCAATCATTATTCTGTCAAACGGGTCTTTGTGTATTGGAGGCAGGTGAGCAACCAATAATGCATGAAAACTTGTTATCCCCAGCTCTACATAGTCATTATTCATAAGTCCACCATAAAACATCGTGGGGTCTACCTCAAAATCAGATCGGTTTAAATCTCTCTTAATTGTTACTTCCCAAATGCTTGCAGAGCTAAAAAAAAGAATGTTGTTTTTATCAGTAAAATAGGGTATAGCCTTATCTGGCAGCTCATCATTTGCAGCCCAAATTAAAAGCTGGGTATCAATGAGTAGTTTCATTCGGATCCCTCAAACATCTTTATTATCTCTTCCTGTCCCATTGTGTTAAAATCGTCTGGAATTTTAAATTGCCCTTTTAAAAAACCAATCCGCTGCTGGTTTTCTGTTTGCTGCATGTAAGGAATAACCTTAACCATGGGCTTTCCAGCCTTGGCGATAGCAAAAATTTGCCCTATAGCAGCTTTTTCTATTAAAGCTGATAAATGTGTCTTTGCTGAGTGTATATTATATTGAACCATAATTACTCCTTATGCTAATCTTAGTTTACAAACTTAGTTTAGTCAATGCCTTTAAAAATAATTCATTAATTTCTGCCAACCCCTTGCCATACCGCTGTATATGGTGTACACTAAAAAAAAACACGCTATCTGTGTGGTTCTTTGCATTACTGTACTGCTTTACCATGCTGTTGCTGTCGATACAAAAAAAAGGATTTGGGGATGAAAGTTCAACGTTTTTTCACTGACTGCGAGAGTGGTCCGTACTTTGATATTGTTTGGGAGCGGCGCAAAAGCGAAATCCGGAACCCCAATGGTAAAGCGATTTTTTCCGAGGACACTGTCATTGTGCCCGCGTTCTGGAGCCAGATTGCTGCAGATATAATCGCGCAAAAATACTTCCGTAAAGCCGGAGTTCCCAAAGATAAGATCTACGAATGGAAAAAGTGGGCAAAAATCGGCAATAATCCCGAAGATCCGGGGAATTCTCTGCCCGAAGACGGCGCAGAACATGACAGCCGGCAGGTTTTCCACCGCCTTGCTTATACCTGGCTCGAATGGGGCAGGCAGAATAACTACTTTGATACCCAGGAAGACGAGAACGCCTTCTACGACGAAACCTGCTATATGCTGGCTCATCAGCTTGCTGCACCTAACAGTCCGCAGTGGTTCAATACCGGTATGTACTCAGTGTACGGAATCGATGGTCCTGCTCAGGGGCACTACTATTACGATGTCGAAAAAAAGAAAGTAGTAAAATCCGAAAGTTCCTACAAACGGCCTCAGCCTCATGCCTGCTTCATTCTTTCCATAGACGATAATCTTGTAAACGACGGCGGCATTATGGACCTTATGACCCGTGAAGCCAGGCTGTTTAAATACGGTTCAGGCACCGGTTCCAATTTTTCCCGTATCCGCGGAATGAACGAGATTCTTTCCGGCGGCGGTGTTTCATCCGGTCTTTTATCATTTTTAAAAGTAGGGGATCGCTCTGCTTCGGCAATAAAATCCGGCGGTACAACCCGCAGAGCTGCCAAGATGGTCACTCTCGATATCGATCACCCTGATGTAGAAAAATATATTGGCTGGAAAGCCGGAGAAGAACATAAAGTTGCCTCCATGGTGACAGGTTCGTTAATACTTAAAAAACATATCGATGCGATTAAAAGAGCTCTGGCAGGTTTCCGCGGCCCCGAGGACGATAAGTTCAACGCCGAAAAAAATCACGAACTTGCAATGGTTCTGCGCGCTGCTTTAGGCGATAAAATACCTCCGTCCTACATTTACCAGCAACTTCGCCGTCTTGAACAGGGCGACGATGAGGTTGATGTATCGCAGTATTCAACTGCCTGGGACGATGAAGCATACAACACTGTTTCCGGTCAGAGTTCAAACAACAGCCTGCGTCTTAGTGATGACTTCATGCGTGCTGTGTTAAATGACACAGACTGGGATTTAAGGAGCCGCACAGCAGGTGAATCAATTAAAACTGTAAAGGCGCGTAAACTTTGGAACGATATTGCAAAGACAAGCTGGCAATGCGCAGACCCCGGGCTTCAATACCACACGACAATCAATGATTGGCACACATGTCCTGCGGGCGGCGAAATACGCGCTTCCAATCCATGTTCTGAATATATGTTCCTGGATGATACCGCATGTAATCTTGCTTCCATTAATCTTGCGCATTTTTACGATAAAAGAAAAAAAGAATTTAATGTTGATGGATATCTGCACGCAATTGATGTCTGGACAACAATCCTCGAAATTTCCGTAGTAATGGCGCAGTTTCCGTCTCCGCGTATTGCAGAGCTTTCTTATCAATACCGTACGCTTGGTCTTGGTTATGCTAACCTTGGAACGCTTCTTATGGTTATGGGTCTTGCCTATGATTCCGATCAGGGCAGAGCAGTAGCTGGAGCGCTTTCGGCGCTTCTTTCCGGTGAAGCATACGCGCAGTCTGCGCGTATGGCATCTGAACACGGTTCGTTTACGCATTACGGTGATAATGCAGAAAATATGCTGCGTGTTATTCGCAATCACAGGCGGGCGGTAAATAACGCAACCGATAGTGAATACGAAGGAATTAACACAGTGCCCAGAGGAATAGATCCTGCGTTTTGCCCGGCATATCTTTTGGATGCAGCAAAAGCCGCATGGGACAGAGCGCTTGATTTAGGCAAGGTGCACGGTTACCGCAATGCGCAGGTTACTGCAATTGCGCCGACAGGAACAATCGGTCTTTTAATGGACTGCGATACTACAGGTATTGAGCCGGACTTTGCTCTTGTTAAGTTTAAAAAACTTGCCGGCGGCGGCTACTTTAAAATTATTAATCAGTCTGTACCGCCTGCTCTTGAAAGCCTTGGTTATAAACCGCAGGATATCGAAGAAATCGTAGCTTATGCAATGGGAAGAAAAACATTAAGCGGCGCTCCTGCAATCAGCCACGAAACGCTTAAAGGAAAGGGTTTTACTTCCGAAGTTATAGCCGCAGCAGAAGACGCAGTAAAAACAGCGCTTAATTTTGAAGGTGTTTTTAATCCGTATATACTTGGCAAACAATTTGTCGAAGAAGAATTAAAAATCCCCGAATCTACATGGTCGCTTGCAGGTTTTAGCCTTCTTAAACATCTTGGTTTTAGCACTCAGGATATCGAAGATGCTGAACTTTTTGCCTGCGGTACAATGGGTCTGGAAGGCGCTCCGGGGCTTAAAAAAGATCATTATGCTGTTTTTGATACTGCAGCTCCGTCAGGAAAAAAAGGCAAGCGTTCAATATCATGGAAAGCTCACATCGATATGATGGCTGCAACCCAGCCGTTTATTTCCGGGGCAATTTCCAAAACAATTAATATGCCTAACTCAGCGAATTACGATGATGTTAAAGGCGCATACATGGTTTCCTGGAAAGCCGGTCTTAAAGCTGTCGCATTGTATCGTGACGGCTCCAAGCTTTCACAGCCTCTGAATACTTTTGCTCCAGGAACAGATCCGTTAGCCGACACTATTCTTAAGGTAGAAAAAGGGCTTGAGCTGCCGTCAGCTTCACAGGATCGCAGAAAAGCTGCAAATATCCGCGGGCTTAGAAAGCCGCTGCCGAATCGCAGGATGGGTTATACTCAAAAAGCAAAAATTGCAAATCATTCAATTTTTATCAGAACCGGTGAATACGAAGACGGGAGTCTTGGAGAAATCTTCCTTGACATGCACAAGGAAGGCGCCGCTTTCCGCAGCCTTTTAAACAGTTTTGCAATTACAGTCTCTCTTGGTCTGCAATACGGCGTACCGCTGGAAGAATATGTTGATGCATTTACATTCAGCAGGTTTGAACCTAACGGCATGGTTCAGGGACATGACTATGTAAAAATGGCAACCAGCGTAATCGATTATGTGTTCCGCGACTTGGCAATTAGTTATTTAAAACGAAGCGATCTTGGGCAGGTAAAGCCGGAAGACCTTGTTTCTACTACAACAAAGGGCGAAGCTGATGCTGCAGGAGACATTAAACCGCGCAGTGAAAAACAAAGCGCAGGTTTCAGGCCCAACAGCGTTACAGTTCCCGCGAATAAGGTTGTTAAACAGCCGCCGCAATCCGGAGGAAGTTCCGGTAATCCCGGCGTTGTTACAAAAGGTTCTGCGGCTAATTCACCGGTTGGGATAACCCAGTCACCGGTAGCAGCAGCGCAGCAGCCGCAGGTTTCTGCGCAAGCAGCCACTCAGGTTGCCGTAATGGAACAAACAGGGTTTGCAGGATCTTATCCGCAGGAAAGCGAAGTAATAAAGATTGTACAGGCGCGTATTAAAGGATATGAAGGGGATCCGTGTTCATCTTGCGGTTCTTTTACACTTGTAAGAAACGGTACTTGCATGAAATGCGATACCTGCGGCGGTACCACAGGCTGCTCTTGAGAGTAAACCGGTTTTACGCGACATTTATTCCCGGTTTACAGGATTTTATCGCAGAAGTTGTAAAAGATCGTCTGCCTGACGTAAAAATAATTAAGCTTCTGGACGGCGCTTGTCTTTTTGAAA
>WQXC01000126.1 GCA_009785045.1 Treponema sp.
ATTTAAATAAATTGGAGTTGCATCGTTTTGAGAAGTGTTATAAGGATAAAACAAAATTCGTGCAGAATCAAAGTTAACATCAGAAGGATAACTTATATTATACGATAAAAATCCATCGGCTCCATCGTTTTCATTGCTTGCGTAAATAGTAATATTAACATTTGCGAATGAACCGCCACTTACGGTTGCTGTCCTGCTTCCTATCGCGGCAGGGTATTCAACACTGTTAATAAGAACGTAACCTATGGCAGTAATTTCCCATGTGCCGTTTGGAATATCATCAATAAGAATGGTTTTAGAGCCATTTGTAAGTGTTATAGGTGAATATGACGCTGTAGGACTATCAAAATAAAGCTCGTATTTAACAAATGTTTCATTTGGATACAAAGTATTTCTTGCAACAGCATTATCGTCAGAGACTGTTATTTGGAGCCTGCCTTTTGACGAATCTAATGCACCATCAGGTTCCTTGCACCCGGCAAACATCAATACTAAACCGGCAATTAACAATAAACATATCTTTTTCATAGTAACCTCTTTTTTAGCCGCGCGAGCGGCGATCTTAATCGAATAGCACCGCAACGTGGTGGTAATTACTCCTTAAAAGTGAGCTTGAGATATTTGGGATTTTTAGAAAATTACTTAAAATTGATCGGGTGCTGGAATCTGTCGGGGGGGGGGGGGGGTCCAATACAGCACGCGAATGCGTGTGGATGGAAAAACTAGCAAGACGTGGCGCACGATAAATGTCAGTGAGATGATTATTGCGCGAGGGGTTTATCCCGAGCAGCGCGCCCGGGCAATTACCAACGCACCTTATCATGGCGTTTATTTTGCTCATTAATAAAATATTACCATTTCTATGCAAAAATTACAAGGGTTGTTTTAGTGTCACTGCTGGCTTCTTTTTTTCCCAATAAATGATATAATGAGATATGAAGGTTATTGTAGAACCGCTTTTATCATACCTTGCCAGTGAGTCAGCCGTAGAAACAAATTTAACATCCGAAGAAAAAGTTTGGGTGAGTGAAGGCCGAACTCAATATAAAACACACCCCGAAGATTTTATATCACTTGATAATATAAAGTAGCGCTTTCCCTACTATTATAAACCTGGTTATTCTGCTACGCTGGACTTACATGAAGTGGGACAAAAAAGAGATTTCTTCTGATTTGGTTAAAGAAATTTCAACAAAATACGGTTGCGATTTATTAACTGCCTCTATTCTTGCGCGCCGGGGTCATAAAACAGGCGATTCAATTAAATATTTTCTGGAAGATGATATTCCCCTTCGTAATCCTTTCGCATTGGACGGGATGGAAGACGCCGTCGAGCGTATTCTTGCGGCAAAAGAAGAAGGCGAAAAGGTTCTGGTTTTTGGCGATAGCGATGTAGATGGAATCACCGGGACTGCTCTCCTTGCAGGATATCTGGAAAGTATCGGTATGGATGTTTCATGGCGTATTCCTACCGGCGATGAATCCTACGGGCTCTCGCTGGAAGCCGTCGAAGAGTTTGCAGCAAAAGACGGCACACTGATAATCACAGTCGACTGCGGTATTTCAAGATTCAGCGAAATCAAACGCGCAAACGAACTTTATATCGATGTAATAATAACAGATCATCATGAGCCGCAGGACGAGCTGCCGGAAGCGCTTGTTATCATTAATCCAAAATTAAAAGATTCTTCTTATCCGTTCCGCAATCTTTCCGGCTGCGGCGTTGCATTTAAACTTGTCTGCGCGCTTAGGTTTGCGCAAAGAAGCGATCTTTACGGCCAGCAAATGTGCCTTTTAAACACAAGACCCGTGAATGATGCCTGGATAATAGAAATTGCAAAAATGCGAAACCTGCAGGTTACCGACACATTAATAGAAACAATTGTGCCGGGCATGATTTCTGTCGGTGAAACACGGCTGCCTGCATTTCTGGAAGGACAGCATATTCTTTGCTGGGATGCGCCGCTGCATACTCAAACTTTTGCAAGGCTATTTGGCAAAGGCGTTGAGTTTGGATTGATGGATGTTGCCGGACAAATCGGTAAAGAAATACCTCAAACAGCAGGGCAAAGTTTGCTGCGTATTAAAGAACTTTCAAAAATCGCCAGGTACTCCGACAAGGAATTAAGCGAGCTTGATGTTTTTGTCAATCTTTTTACAACATATGCAAGGCTTAAGGAAAAAACGCCCGAAGATACAGAAAATGAAAATACAGACATCCAGCTTGCAGCTCTTGGAACAATCGCGGACATAATGCCGCTATTGGATGAAAACAGAATTATCGTACGCAGAGGAATCGAAGCGCTGGAGAAAAAACCGCGCCCGGGTCTTTTACAATTGCTTCAAAAACTGGACTTGGCAGGCCGTCACTTTGACACCAAGGATATTTCCTGGAAACTTTGCCCTAGCATTAACGCGGCAAGACGAATGGGCAGCGCAGAAACTGCGGCAGCGCTTTTCTTTGAAAAAGACCTATTAAAAAGGGAAATGCTTGCGGGGCAGTTGGCTAATATGAATGAAAAGCGAAAAGAGCTGGAAGAAGAAACATGGGCAATGATAGAGCCCATGGCATATAAAAGTTTTGAAGAATACGATGAAAATCTTGTATTGGTTTACGATGAAAAAATCAACAAGGGTGTAACCGGTCTTATGGCACAGCGCGCTGCACGCTGCTTTAATGTTCCGGCAATGGCTATTTCCTTAAGCGAGGAAATCTGCACAGGATCTATCCGCTCAACCAGGGGATATAATATCCACGCTTTATTTGATCAATGCAGCGATCTTTTTATTGACTGCGGCGGCCACCAGGCAGCCGGAGGCTTTAGCATGATAATGAAAAACTGGGACACTTTTTTGGACAGGTTAAAAAAAGCCGCATCTGCTATCGAATTCGAAGAAAAACAGGATGAACAAATTATTCAAATTGACGCAGAACTCCCGCACGAATATCTTTCTCCCGAAATAATTAAACTGGCAGAAAAATTTGAACCCTACGGCAGCGGAAACGATCAGCTTGTTTTTTTAACAAAAAAAATAGTTGTCAGAGAAATTAACTTTATAGGAAAACCTGAAGCAAAACATGTAAAAATGTCTCTGGATGCTGGAAAATACAAATGGCCTGCGCTTTACTGGCAAAGCGCAGATCGAGTAATAAATAAGGAATTCGGCGTTAACGACAAGGTGGATATTATTTTTAACCTTACTCGTGATTATTTTAAGGGAAACGAAACACCGCAGATAATGATTATGGATTTGGCAAGAAGCGAATAGGAGCGTACGTTTGATAAGGCGGATTATTATATGTATCCTGATCAGTATAACTCTTGCTGCCTGTGCAGGTCAAAGTTTTGTATCCGCTCAGGCAAGATATACAGTAATTCCTGAAACTATCCGCCCTGGAGACCCCGTAACTATTGCAATAAACTTTTCTGCCGCAGATGCATTATTAATTGCCGACGACAAACAGGCTGGGAAAGCCGTTTTCTTTCCGGTTACTTCAGGACAAGATGATCAAAACCGCTCAAGAGGTTCACGCTCGTCTGGCACACATCCTACCTTTATGGCAGCAATACTGACAATTCCCAACACATTAGAATCTTCAGAAGCAGTAATAAGATTGGACAACGAAAGCGGCATTGTGCTGGAAATACCAATTAAAATAACACCCAGGGAATTCAGAACAGGAGTCATCAATGTAACTCCATCTCTGTCAAGATTATTAACAACGCCTGATCCGCAAAGAACTATCGAATCAAACAGACTATGGGAAATCTTAAATACAACCGGAGACACATTGTATCATCAGGACAAATTCATTCTGCCGGTTACATCAACAAGAAGAACCAGCCTATACGGCGCCCGCCGCGTTAATCAATATCCCGATGGAAGAAGAACAACAGAGATTCATGCAGGTGTAGATTTTGGAATACCAACAGGTACGAATGTTTTTGCCTGCGGCAGAGGAATGGTTATCCTTTCGCGGCACAGGATTATAACCGGTTATACAGTGATAATTGAACATGCGCCGGGGGTTTATTCCCTGTACTACCATCTGGACAGCGTTATTGCAGAGGAAGATACCATTGTGGAGGCAGGAACATTGATAGGTTTATCCGGCTCAACGGGGTTTTCTACAGGTCCCCACTTGCACTGGGAAATAAGGGTTAATGCAGAAAGCACTTATCCCGATGCTTTTGTGAGCCGGCCCCTTATTGACAAAGACTTAATAATAAGTAAAATCTTTAATTAGTATATTAGCGACATTGAAACGTCGCTAATATACACGATAAACGACATTAAAACGTCGTTCATCGAAGCGGTTTACGGGCGTACCGCCCTACATTCAGCCTTTGGCTGAACGTCGTAAACCGCCATACTTGATCCAATGACGGAAAGGAGGTGATTTATTTGGCACACATTACCGTTGATGACAGCGAAATGCTGGAAAAAGCAATTAAGCGTTTTAAGCGAATGGTAGAAAAAGAAGGCATTATCCGCGAATTTAAAAAGCGGGAATACTACGAAAAACCCTCCACTATCCTTAACAGAAAAAAGAAAGCAAATGCCCGTAAGTTAATGAAGAGAAACCGCAAGGGCAAAGGCGAGTATTAATCAATCACGAAAAGTGCATGTTTGAGTTATCTTACATACAAGCGGCGCAGGCTGCA
>WQXC01000127.1 GCA_009785045.1 Treponema sp.
CCACAGGCTGCAAGCACGATAATCGATAAAATAAAAAGAATTGATAAAGCTTTTTTCATTTGAAAAACTCCTTAATTTGATATACGAAGGCATACACCTTCATATGCTAATATACCGCAAACCAAGAAAATTTTCTACGGATTTTCTGCATATTTATTGATTTATTGACTTATTGTCAATATATACCATTATAATCTGATAATTATTTACTTTAAGTTATTAGCGTCCTATCTATAAGTTAGGTATTATGGAAAAACCTAACTATAACAAGGTTGAAAAATGACAGATTTAAGAAAGGTTCTGTCCAGCAATATGAAGCAACATCGGCGAAGGCTTGGCTTATCGCAGGCAAACCTTGCTGAATTGGTAGGAGCATCTGACAATCATATCGCGTTAATTGAAACCGGAAGACGTTTTCCATCCTTAAATATGCTGGAACAACTGGCAACTGCCATGAAAATCGATATTTTGGAACTTTTCTCCATTAAAACCACTGAATTAACTGCCAGAAAGGAACTTAAAAACTCAATCCTGGCAGAAATTGACGTTATTTTATCGAAAAAACTGATGGATCAGGATAGTTAAAGGGACTTAATAATAACTAAAATCTGGTATTTCTGAATCTTTGTACACGAAACCGCGCCGTTTCGTTGGTTCTGTAGCGCATTCCATCCAATCTGGCTATACGCTGCTCCGGGCTTGGGTGCGTTGTATAAAAACCGTTTCTTTGAGCTGTTTGAACCTGCTGTAAAATCCTGAGCATATCCAAAAGCGCTCTTGGATCATACCCTGCTCCGGCAAGAAGAACTATTGCTTCCATGTCTGCTTCAAATTCCTGAGTTTGCGAAAACCCGCTTCTCATAAGGACATCTACAGTTGTTGTAATCGAGCTTCGGAAATCTTCTGCTCTGGCTGCTGTCGCAGAATGCCTTCCGGCAACACTGGAAGCCCAGTCGGCAATAGAAGATAATTCATTTTCAAGTTTTTTTTCGTTAATCATTTTAATGCCATGGTTCAGCATTATATGCGCAAGTTCATGAGCAATAACAGCCGCAAGCATTTCTTCGGAGGTAACGGATTCTATAACTTTTCTGGTAATAAATATATGTCCTGCCGGTGTGGAAAAAGCGTTAAATTCATTACTGTCCAAAATAGCGACATAATAACCGCTGTATGGCGCAGGATTAGATGAATTAATTACTAATGTCTGACAAATACGGTTTAAATACTGAGTAGCTTCAGCATTGTTATAAATCCTGTAGGAGGTCAATATATTCGCGGCAACTGCCCGCCCCAGATAGTAGGCGTCTATAGAGTAGAAATCATCATCTGCATCCTGAGCCTGGGAAAAAGCAAAAGAGCTGACGAAAAAAATCATTGCAATAAAAAATAATGGTCTTTGCATAATAACAATATATACCATTTTCCAAAAAAAACAAGTAGTAAATAATCCTAAATGGTTTTCTTTTTTACTGCCTTTACCTTATTTAACTGCGCAACAGCAAGGATAAGCTCCTTGTCTTTCGCAATCTCATGAATCGGCGCCGGGAGGCGGTAGGTCCAGTTAAAATCGTTTGCTGTACCAGGCACATTGATTCGTTCATCAGCCGGATTTTCCGAATACCAGTTGTTTGACAGATGCAGAAGATCCTGAATCTGAAAAACCCGGAAACGCGAACGGGCGCCGGCGGCTTTTGAAAGTATAATTTTTGCAGTTCCTGGATTATAGATTTTTGGCAGGGACGGTACTCCGATAAATCCGGAAAACTGCTCCTGATCTGTCTCTTTTTCCCACCACTCTCTTACTGTAGAGCTGTCATGAACTGCGGGTGTACAAACGCTTAACTGCGGATATTCTTCGAAGGGAATATACGGCTGACCGTTTTTGTCCCAGTCGCGGAACCAGCGTGTTACACGCAGCCCAAGTATCTTTAGTTTTGAAAGCACTCTGGGAACACAAGCCGGAACAGCGCCAAGGTCTTCGGCACAAGGAAGCATGGAAGATGACTCAACCAGTACGGAAAGCAGCTTCATTCCCTGCTGCATCCATATTCTCTCTGATTTTTTCTGGCGTTTTTCCAGCATTTCTTCCAGAACTTTTTTTTCTTCTTCTGTAAAACTTTGATAAGCCGTTGCGTTTCTGTAATACCAAACAGGGAAAAATCTGCCTTTTTTAAATTCAAGGAATACCCTGTCTCTCCATTTAGTCATTAAAAAATTACGGGCAGCGGGATGAAGACCCAGTTTATCAATGTCTTTTTCTCCGGTAATTTTCTTTTTAAAAAGCCATAAATCTTCATCGTTTACCCGCACAAGCGCTTTGGAAAAAATTCTGTCGGCTGCAGCTTTTACTTCTGCATCAGAAAAAAGACTGCCCCAGTTATAACGCAGGGCATTAATTAATTCTCCGGTTGGAATATGCGGCTGGGAAATCCAGCGGATTCTGTTTTTATCAAATCCCAGTTTTTTTAAATTACCGGTAGTTATCGGCATATACGGCACAAACCTGCCAAGTGTAGATGAATAATCATTATACGAGCTAGCCCATATGCGGAAGAATCCCAAAACATGATCGATCCGGTATGCATTGTAATATTTACCGGCTACATCAAGACGTTTTCTCCACCATGCAAAGTTGTCGCTTTCCTGCGCTTCCCAGTTATAAATCGGGAATCCCCAGTTTTGGCCTTCCGGACTGTACATGTCAGGAGGCGCGCCGGCTGAAAGTTCCTGAATAAAAATCTCAGGGTGAGCCCAGACATCACAGCTATCTTCGTTCATTAAAATGGGGATATCACCTTCCAGAACAATGCCTGCATCGGCGATTGCCTTTGCTGCTTTTGAAAACTGAGTATCCAGCGCCTGCTGAAGCCAAACCCAAAAAAGATGTTCTTCTTTTAATTGTTTATCGTTCCAGAGTTTATCGATATCCTGCGAAGTTACGCTGTTATATTCTTTCCAGTCTTTCCAGGATTTTTGCTCGTTTTGTTCTTTTAACCTTCTGTACACGGCATATTCTTTAACCCATGAATTTTGCTTAATCCAGTCTGACAAGCTGCCTGTGCTTTTTCCAATTTCTGCTTTGCAGGCATTGTAAATCTCCCGGCAAATATCCATTTTTTCTTTTAAAACTTCGTAATGCGAAAAACGTTTGTTTCTTTCAAAGTTATCCCTGGCTGTTTTTATTCTTTTTTTAATTGAGCTGTCTGTTTCGTTAAACTCATCAAGGTCTTCTATTCGCAGGTACAGAGGATGAAGCCCAAAAGCCGTAAGACTTGAATAGGGAGAACTTTCAAAACCTGTGTCATTGACAGGTAATATCTGAATAAGTCCTATTTTCATCTTTTTGCAAAGAAGGGCAAATTCGGTTAAATCGGAGAATTCACCTACTCCAATTCCGTTTCTGGACCGCAGCGCTCCAATCGGAACCGCTACTCCCAGCAGCCGTTTGCTTGTTGCCTGTTTTTCCATACCTGCCTCCTTTGGCATATACCGCAATTATACAGCCAAATATCAAATTGGTAAACTAAAACATTGCCAAAAATCGTATTTATCTATAATATAAACAGTATCTGCCAAAAATAAGGAGAAAATTATGAAACAAAGCCGGTATTTTTTCACATCTGAATCTGTAGGTGAGGGACACCCGGATAAGCTGTGTGACCAGATTTCAGACGCGATTCTGGACGCATGTATAAAAGAGGATCCTCAAAGCAGGGTTGCCTGTGAAACGTTCTCATCAACATCTCTGGTGTTAATTGGCGGAGAAATAACAACAAAAACTTATGTCGATTTTCATCAGCTTGTTCGGGATATAGCAAAAGAAATCGGCTACACAGACCCTTCATACGGTCTGGATTGCAATTCAATGGCTGTTCTTAACATGATTCATAATCAGTCTCCTGATATTTCCCAGGGTGTTTCCGGTACCGGTCTTAAAAAATTTAAGGGGCAGCAGGGTGCAGGCGATCAGGGAATGATGTTTGGGTTTGCATGTAACGAAACAAAAGAGCTTATGCCTATGCCAATCATGCTTGCGCACAAGATTCTGCAAAATGCGGCAAAACTGCGAAAAAATAAGTCAATTAAATGGCTGCGTCCGGATTCAAAAAGCCAGGTGACAATCGAATATGAAGGATTCAAACCTGTCCGCATTGACGCAGTTGTTGTTTCACATCAGCATGATCCGAGCGTTGCCTACAAAGACATTGAAGCAACGGTTATCGAAAAAATAGTCAGACCTGTACTTGAACCGACAGGATTACTGGATAAAAAAACAAAGTATTATATTAACCCAACAGGCCGTTTTGTTATCGGCGGGCCGTTCGGAGATACAGGTCTTACAGGCCGCAAGCTTATCGTAGACACCTACGGCGGCATGGGCCGGCACGGCGGCGGCGCTTTTTCCGGCAAAGACCCGACAAAGGTTGACCGCTCTGCAGCGTATGCCGCGCGTTATGTTGCTAAAAATATTGTCGCAGCAAAGCTGGCAGAACGCTGCGAAATCCAGCTTGCTTATGCAATTGGAGTACCTTTCCCTGTTTCGGTAATGGTTGACACCTTTGGCACTGCAAAAGTCAGCGAAGCGCGTATCGAAAAAGCGGTTGGAAAGATTTTTGATCTTAGCCCGGCGGGAATAATTAAAATGCTGGA
>WQXC01000128.1 GCA_009785045.1 Treponema sp.
CCCGCCATTGACGATTTCTACTGCATCAACACAGCCTGTAGAAAGCACAACGCGCTGAATATAATCCCTCTGCCTGAACGGGTGCGCCTGAACTACACAGCCTCCCGCTTCCCTTACAGCGCGGTACTGCTCTCCTCTTGTCCAGGTACGGCATTCCGGATGAGCCAGCAGCCAGTCTTTATCCAACCCGTAAATCAGATAATCATCGCAGCCGTCAAAAGTTTCTTCCCAGCCAAAAAAAACATCAAAACCCTGCCGGTCGCCTTCTTCTTTTGCAATTTCATATCCATAGTAAAAACGATTTACCCATTCTTCCCATGGAAGTTTTCTTGATAACGCGCAGTTTGCATTAAAGAAATGATCTGTAACAATAATCCCGGAATACCCTTTATCCCTATAACCGGAAATATAATCCGGGCCAAGCGATAATGCACATTTGCTGACCCCGGCTGTATGCAGATGGGTTTCGTACAGGTAAACCACAATACTTTATTATATCAAAAATAATCATCCTGACTCAATAGTAGGTTATCCGGTAATCTCCCCTTACGGTAAAACCAATATTGATATAGATCCGTCTGGCTGCAATATTGTTCTTTTTGACAAAAAGCGTCAGACCTTTACCTTCCTTTGCCAAAGTTGATATAAATTCTGCAGTCATTCTGCCGGCAATTCCCTGACCGCGAAAATCGGGGTGCACATATACTCCGCCAACCTGATACCTGGAAAAAGACACTGCATTTATATTGATTTTTCCAACCATCCGGCCGTTAATTTTTGCTGTCAGAACCTGTCCGCTTGTTATTATTCTTTCTGTATTTATCCTGCTTGCTGCAGGACTAAAAACAGAACCTTTTGGGATAACTTCTTCTTTTTCGTAACCAGCCTGCAGCGGAGCCATAACGTCAATGTCAGTCATTTTCGGCACATACATCTCAAGGTTCGCAGGTCCTTTTTTAATTCCGGAATTTTGCAGCGGCTTATCAAGACTCATAAGTTCATAATCAATTACATCTGCCGGAATAATTCTATTTTGTTTTATTACATCTTCCAATACAATTACTTCATTTTTTAATCCCTGAATAGAATAAATCTTCTTACTTTTTAAAAAACCTTTAAAAAAATTAAGGTTTGGAATATTTTTATTGCCGCACAAAACAGGAAAAACAGTGCTTCCGGAATTTAATATCATTGCAGAAACTGTATTGTTTTTACCGCACAGTACCCAAACCGGATCCCTTAACCCGCTGCGGGTAATGAATCTTGCGCAGGCGCCGACATAATCATTTTCGTTTTCAAGCAGCATTTTTTTAACATAAGGTAAATCGTGTTTTTTAATTTTTCTCCATTGAAAATTATCTGTCATACGGAAGCACACCCTGCGCAGGTATTCTGCCGATTATTGCAGAAAATCCTGCAGCAAAAGATTCTGGAGCATAACTGTATACTGCCACTGCGCCAGTAACCCATGGAACACTTTCAATATGAACCGGGCTTAGAATAGAAAGAACTATAACTTTTTTATTTAATTGCTGGAGACTTCGCAGTAAACGCAAATCAGAATTGTCAGAAAGACAGAATATGATCGTATCTACGTTACGCGCATATGCAGCAAAATCGGAAATTTCCGTTGAAGCGGAATACCGGTAAGTTACTGCGCCCGGGAACGCCGCTCTGCCGTATGAAAAAAAATCTGCGAACCTTCCGGCAAGAAGCACACGGCCGGAATTTTCTCTTGTTAACGGAAACACAGAACTTGACGGAACAGGTTTAACAATTGTTACGCTTCGCGCGGCAAGATTAAGAAAAAATGCCGAACCCTCAGGGTCAGGAATACCTGCTGCAATTTTTGCAGAATCGGGTATGTACGGAACACTCCCGGGACCACGCAGATATGTTAATTTAACTTCCAGTATCCTGCGCGCAGAAGCTCTTACAATCTGCCTGAAATCTTCTTCTTCCCTCATGGATTGCAATAAAAAGGTCCATATCTGATCATTTAAAAACGGCGTATTGGAAAACATTATTATATCGTTGCCTGCAGTGATTGCCTGCTTTGCAGTCCGCGACATGTTCCGTAAGTACGATGTTGCGCCTATCATGTTTAAATCATCGGTAATAATAATTCCGTTAAAGCCGATTCTTTCACGTAACACAGTGCGAAGAAAATACGAAGAAAGAGACGCAGGCGTTGAACCGCCTTCGGTTAATGGAAAAGCAAGATGTCCGCTCATTATAGCGGGAAGGTTTTCTGACACAAGCATGCGATAGGGTACTAATTCCCTGTTCCAGAGAGTATCGTATGCAATTTCTATTCTTGGTAAAACTCCATGAGAGTCCAGTTCAGTGTCGCCATGGCCCGGATAATGTTTCGCTGTTGGAATAACACCTGCAGCGAGCTGCCCTCTTACAAATGCAGCTCCAAGAATTCCTGTCCTTACAGGATCGCTTCCGAATGCTCTGGGACCTATCAAAACGGAATCGCGGTTAGTAAAAAGATCGACAGTTGGAGCAAAATTCATATTTACGCCAAGGAGCGCAAGTTCCTTTCCAATGTAATAACCTGATAAATACGCATCACGCGGATAACCAGATGCACCTATTGCCATGTTACCGGGAGTTTCGCTTGTATTTCCTTTTATATGACGAATCCATCCGCCTTCCTGATCAGTCGCGACAAAAAGCGGAATATTATAATTTCCCGTTATACTGGCTCTCTGAAGCTGTCCTACAGCTCTTGCAAGTCTTTGAGTATCTGATGTATTCCAGCCGAAAATTTTAATGCCGCCTATTTGTCTTTGACGCACCCAATCCATTATTAAAGGCGAAGGGTCTTCTCCTACCCACCCAAGCATAAACAATTGCGCAAGCGCCTGCTCGTCTGTCATGGCGATTTCAAGTTTGGCAGCAAGTTCCGCAGGAGCGCCAGAGTCATTAAAACTCAACGCAAAAACAGGAACACAAATAAAAAATAAAAAGTAAAACTTTATAATATTATCCGCGGATTTACGCAGATTTACGCAGAAAGCACTAAGTAATACAGGCATTTTAAAGCTCATCAATGTATCCTGCGGCGTTGTGGGCTGCGACTGCTCCGTCGGCTGCCGCTGTAACTACCTGGCGAAAAGCGCCTGAACGAATATCTCCTGCGGCGAACAAGCCAGGAATGTTAGTTGCCATTTTTTGATCTGTAATAATGTAGCCGCTCTCATCAAGCTGCGCATTTAAACTATCGCCGCTTACAAGCGCAGACTGCGGAACAGTTCCGGCAAAAATAAAAACAGCATCGGTTTCTTCATTGTAAACTTCGCCTGTTTTTGTATCTGCAAGAACTACGGAGTTAACTTTTTTATCGCCTTTTATTTCGTTAATTACAGTATTGTAACGAACAGTAATATTCGGGTTTTCCAGCGTTCTTTGAACAAGCGCTTTTTGCGCTCTAAAACTGTCGCGGCGGTGAATCAATATAATTTTATCAGTTAAGCGGGAAAGGTAACGCGCTTCATCACAGGCTGCATCTCCTCCGCCAACCACAAAAATCTTTTTGCCCTTAAAAAAATTACCGTCGCAGGTAGCGCAGTACGATACTCCCCTGCCTGAAAATTCCTTTTCTCCAGGAACATCAAGTAAACGGGGTTTTGCGCCTGTTGCAATGATGACTGCCGATGCTGTAGACACAGAGCCGTCAGACAAACTGACTGTAAAAATATTACCTTCTTTTTTTAATATATTTACAGCGCCGTAAAAAAAGGATGCGCCAAAATTTTCAGCCTGTTTATGTAAATCCATGGCAAAGTCATACCCGGATTTTTGCTCTGTATTACCAGGATAATTTTCCAGAACATCAATTACAATAGCCTGCCCGCCAACAGAAAGCTGCTCAATTACAAGAACCTTTAAATTAGCCCTTGCGCCGTACTGGGCAGCGGTAAGCCCGGCAGGACCTGCGCCAATTATGATTAAATCCATATGTAAATCAGACATCTAAACTCCTTGGTGTCTATGCCGGAACATATACATTTTTTACAGTTTATTTTATAGTAAATTGTGAAGATAAAACCGTCAATTACACCGGCTCTTATTTTGATGTTTTTTCTTTGTTCTCATGCGGAAATTCACCCGCAAACAGGATTTCCGCGCCTTGAACCGGATCCAAAAGCGCTTGAATACTACCGTTTAACAGAGCGCTATTCATGGATTGAACTCGCTCAAATCAGTCTTTGGGCATCTGGCGATTCAACACTTTCAAGCCTGGAGAAAATAAGGACGGCTGTTACCGGCTTAATCAACTCTCCGGACCTTCCAGTTTCCGGCAGGGAAAAAGCCGAGTTTATTCTTACCTACATGCACAGTAATATTCTAAGAAGATATTCTCTCCTTCAAACAAGAGTAGACACCATGTTTACAAACGGCAGCTATAATTGCGTATCATCAGCCGCTCTTTTTATAATTCTTTGCAGATCTATGGGTATTAATACAAGCGGCGTTATTACAAAAGAACATGCTTTTGTAATTGTTCATATTGATGGACAGGATATTGATGTTGAAACCACTAACCGGTTCGGTTTTGATCCTGGTAACCGTAAAGAGTTCCATGATGAGTTCGG
>WQXC01000129.1 GCA_009785045.1 Treponema sp.
AGATACCGGCGCTTTCGTCCGCGGTGAGAATGCATATTCAATCGTTAAGTGCGCATTTAAAGACAACGTTCTTAAACCCAAAACAGTAACAGACGTAAAACTTTCTGTTAACATTCTGGACTCCGAGCTTATCAGCCCGATCTTCCATTACCAGGTTACAGTTGAATACCTCGTTAAAGACCTTATCGCAAAACACATTATCGACAGTATCGATAAAGTTATCGAACAGGTAAAAGACGAAAGAATCGACCAGGGAGAAGAAGAGCTTTCAGACGGCGAAGTAATCTTTACAAAGCTGAACAAAGTTGAAGTCTTCACTGATGACGATACCGATAATCCAAAATCCAAGCGCTATACTTTCATGGCAAAAACGCTCATGGAAAGACTTACTGACCTTCGCGCAGAAATCGATCCTGAATCATTTGATGCTCTTAATATTCGCGAGAATATCAAGAAGATCATCGACATGGAAAACATCAGAAACCGCGGCTTTAACACAGCGATTAACTCAATCACCGCAATTCTTGATACTTCCAAAATGGGCTATCAGTACATCGAAAACCTCAAGAACGGACGCGAAGTTATCATCCGCGAATACGAAGACACAGATCTTGCCAACCTGCCGGATGAACGCTATGGCATTAAAATGCGCTACTTTGACAATGCCCAGCTCATCGAAGACCGCAAGGCTTATGATGTAATGCTTAAGAGCTTCGAAACCGAAGTACAGCACCTCTGGGATGTTCTGGAAGTTATTTATCAGGACAAAAAGAGCTTCTTTAAAATCAACGATTTCGGCGATTTGGCAAAGAGAAGCAAAGGCAAAATCCGCAAGAATATCAAAGAAAAAACCGGCGAACCTCTGTACGAAGACATTGCCAAGGTATGGGACGAAATTTCCTTTATTAAGGCAGCAGAAACAGAAGTTGAAAAATCCAACAGAACATACGTTTTCGAAAAAGACAGAATTCGCAACCGCATTATTTTAATGCGCAACAAAATGAAACAAATGTACGACTATCTGTACCCCGTCGAAAGACGCGTTATGGAAGACAGGCTTGCATGGCTCGAAAAGGAATATTACAGATTTGACTACATGATCAATCCGTATCACCTGCAGCCAGGTATCTTATTGGACGTAGATATTACCTCCATTAAGCGCAAAAAAGCCACTCTGGATGCAATGGCAAACGTTCTTAACGAATTCCTCCATGGCGTATCCAAGGGCTTCCAGGATGCAGCATTTGCTTCATTCAGCCGCAGAAGATCAACTGTACGCGAAGACATTAACCAGTCTTTTGCCGCAGTTACTGAAGTTGAAGAAGAGCAGGAAGCAGCAGCTCCTGCCCCAAGGCCAAGACCTGCAGCGATTGCAGCTCCTAAAGCAAAACCGAAAGCGAAAGCAAAAGCAGCGCCCAAGAAGAAAGGTGTTGTTGATTCAAGAGCAAAAGCCAAGAAAGGCGGACGCGGCGGGATTGCAGAACTCTAAAATAGGGTAACGTAAGGGAGCGTATGTTTGCTAAGCGCAGGCTGCAGTATTGCAGCCTGTTTAAAACTGTTCCATACGCTCGCCGACCGTAGGGAGGCTAGCGCCCCCGGAAGTAAATTCGGGGGCGTTTTTTTTATAATTTTAAGGAGGAAATATGGCGGACAATGCCAATTTAGAAGTTCTTTCTACCCGTTCAGGCTTTAACAGCGCGGTTAGACATATTAAAAAAACTATGGAAATTGCAGCAAGCGCCAATTCAAATCTTGGCGATATTGTTTATGAATTGGAGGATGAAGAATTAACAAGCGGCAGAATTGGCATGCTTTTAAGAATGTTATTGGTTGATAAACTCGGTTATAAATCTGCTTCAACCAATCTTTCTTCGACAGTCAATGATATAGCTGTTCTTGCAAAAGAATTTGGTAAATGGAACGGGGTTGACCTTGTCGCCGCCTATTATCATCCTGAAATGGGTTTGCAGATTGCAAATCCCAAAGTTGCAGAAGAACTTGCCGGTTTCGGCCAGTTACGCAAACGTGAATTAATGGTCGTGTATGCCGGCTTTATGGGTAAAGATACAGATGAAAGTTGCCAGAAGGCAGCCGACATTGCACTAAGATTATTTGAAGGTTCAAAGGTAACCGCTCCAGCCGCTTTAACCAGGGGAAAATTTACTGTTAAAAAAGTATCAAAACCTAAAAAAACCTCAGAAGCAAAACCTGCAAAAGTAAAAGCTCTTCCCAAAGCAAAACCAGGCGCTAAAAAATCTGCTCCTGTAGCTGCCGCTCCTGTCAAAAAGGCTGCTGCTGTTCAGGTTCAGGCAACCGGCGGTCCAAAGAAAATGACACCCAGGTATGCTGTTTTGGTTCAAAACGAGCTTTTCCACAACGGAAACGTCGAAGCATGGAAGAAGATTGTTGCCAGTTATAAGGCTAAACATCCTACTCTTGATGTATATATTTATTACGAAAACGAACGGATACTTGATATCAATTCGCTGTTTAAATGGGGCAAGGTAAAACATGGTACTGCCATTGAGTTTGCTGTTGCTGGTAATGAAATTCAGGATGTAGCAAAGCTGCAGCGTTATCTGGCTCAGGGAGCCAGCCATATGTTTGAAGCATTCCTGCATGGCCCGGTTAATTCCGTGCTCAAATTATTCTAAAAGGAAATTATATGGACTCAAGAATACATTTTTTTAGCCAGAAAGACATTATCTCTGCAAAAGTGAATCCTGAATTATTGGGTATTCGCGGACGGCAGGCAAATGAATTTGCAGAACTTGGATTTCCCATTCTTCCAGGAATAATTATTGATACCGAGCTTGCATCAGATATTGAACCTAAAACCATAAAAAAAGACGTTATGGATCTTTTGGGAAAATGTTCAAAACTTGTTGGAAAAAATTATGGGAATACAGAAAACCCAATGCTTTTAAAAGTAATTATTTCTTCTAACATGGCTATTTCTGCGTATCCTGCATTGCATAACTTTGGTCTTGTAAGACCAGTCCTTGACGGTTTTGCAAAATGGGTTGGCAAAGATTTTGCCGCAAACGAAGTTCTGTTTATGATCAGCGGAATGATGCACATCGAAGAGCGGATCAAAGAACTTGAAGGAAAAACCAAGGAAAAAGAAGAAATTGCCGCAAAAACAAAAATAATAAAACGCCTGCTTGGCATGAAAGGTCCTTCCAACGAACTTCATCAGGAAGATAAAACGCCGATGCCAAAGAAAAAGACCGCTTTGGAATACATGGATGAATATGCAAAATATTTACCCAAGGGCTTTTTTGATGATGCCGAAACTCAGTTAATGATTACCATAAGCGAAGTTTCCAGAATGCTTAAAATGGACGAGCAAAACGATGATGATACAGCGATTGTTATTCAGCCGATGGTATACGGAAATTACGGTAAAGATTCATGTTCCGGTTATTTCTTTAGCCGCAATGTTGTAACAGGAAACAAAAAACTACAGGGTAATTATTTTACCGGTAAATTTAACGAAATTGGCGCTACAGGGCATGAGATTAACAAGATTGACTCAGCTCACCTTAAGCAGCTCGAAAAAATCGCATGGACTCTGGAAGACAGATTTAAAGAAATCCGCCAGGTTCGCTTTACTGTAGAAAACGGCAAGCTATGGCTGATAGAGCAGAGGCTGGTTGACCAGAAGTCAACTCAGGCAGATCTGCGCCTTCTGCTTGATTTACAAAAGCGTAAAATTGTCGATTCAAGTTATGTAATTAAAGCGATTGATCCAATAAGACTTAATGAAATTCTCCATCCGGTTATTAATCCATCGAGCATTAAGGGATTCAAATCCTGGAAGGGCGGTATTGCAGGCGCTCCGGGCGCAGCAATTGGCCGTGTTTATTTCAGCACAGAATCGCTTTTGGAAGCAAAAAGAGTTGCCGCTCAGCATGGCGAAAATGGTCAATTTATTCTTTGTCTGGAATCATCTTTCGCAGAAGACGTAAAAGCAATCGAAGTAAGTACCGGTGTATTAACTGCCGAGGGCGGATATTCTGCTCACGCATCTGTAGTTGCGCGCCAGTACGGAAAAGTATCGCTTGTTTCGCCTGTTCTTAAGATTAAAGGCAGAAAGGCAAGTATCGATAATATCAGTTTCTCAGAAGGCGATTACATCACGCTTGATGTTCCTTTCTACGGTGAATCTTCGATTTATCTGGGTGTTGCAGACTTAATCGAACCCGATCCAAAGGGTTCCGGACTGCTGGACTTCATTGCTCTTTCCAAGACATTCCTTAAGAGTTTCCACATCCGCTGTAATGCAGATACTCCAAAGGATGCATCTTTGGCATTGAGTTTTGGCGCAGAAGGCGTTGGCTTGTGCCGTACAGAACACATGTTCTTTAAGGCAGATCGCATCAATGTATTCCGCGACATGCTCATGTCCAGTGATAAAAAAGAACGCCAGAAAGCGCTGAATAAACTTCAGATTATGCAGAGAGACGATTTCTACGGCATAATGAAAGTAATGGCAGGCAAGGAAGTAACTATCCGCTTGCTCGATTCGCCGCTTCATGAGTTCATGCCGCATAACAACGATGAG
>WQXC01000130.1 GCA_009785045.1 Treponema sp.
TTTGAAAATGACTTTACCACTGATCTTGGAAAAAGATCTTCAGAGATTGGACGTCAAATCGCTGACTGGCAGACAAGTCTGGAAAAACGATTCTCCAGCTCCGGCGATAAAATCATGCATGACTGGAAATTGACAGAAGAAAATATCGCATCTGATCAAAGAAAGAATATAACAATGCTGGGAGAGCGGCTAACATCGGATCTGGAAAGACTAAAACAGGAAGCTTCCGCCTTTGAAGAAGGCATAAGAAAAGACATGAACACAATTGATGAAACGCGGTTGTCTTTCGCAGAGCAAATTAAAAAAGACCTTTCAGAAATGCGTATTTCTGCGGAGAACGAGTTTAAAAACCAGGTTGGTCAGCATCAGCTTTCCATGCATGAAACATTGCGGCAGAAACAAAGGGAACTTGAAAAAGAAATTGAAGAAATATCTGATCATTCAAAGAATGCATACTCTGATCTGGAAGAAACTGCGCGCGATACAAAACAAACCATGGATGAATGGCAGAGCCAGTATAACACAAGAATGCGCGAAATGGATGCTTCTCTTGACGAACTGCGCCAGCATAGCAGAGCAACCGAAGCTGAAAACGAAGAGCGAATCGATCAATTCAGGCAAAGCGTGGAAGATATTCGCAGGGAACTTGGCGTTCAGAAAAAGATATTTGATCAAACCGGCACGCTTAAAAAAGATCTGGAAAAGAGCATAGAAGAAATGAACGATGACCTTAACAGGCTTGAACAGCGGAAGAACGAGATAACGCAGCTCGAAGCAAAATTAACCAATGTCAGGCGTATTGAAGATGAAATTAACAACAAGATGACTCGCTTCCTTAATGAACAGCGCCGCATAGAGCAAATGGAAGATAACTTTAACAACCTGATAAAAACATCACATTCTGTTAAGGAAAAACTTGACCAGGTTTCATCGTCAGATGATATCCTTCAGACTGTTCAGGTTACAATCCGCAAACTTGAAGATTCCATTAAAGAAACCGAAGAAAAATATCAGCGTGTCGAAAAGAAAAATGATGTTCTGGAACAGACTAACGATGGAATCGATCGTAACTTTAAATCACTGCAAAAAACAGAAAACGCTATCAAAAATGCAGAGAAAATTATTACCGCTCTTGCAGATCAGTTTGATAATCTGCGCACTTCCATAGAAATACTGGCTTCTCAAAACGAAAAAGCGTCAAATGCTGTAGAAAAAATAGCTACTCTTGACGACTCCATTACCCAGATTGACAAGCGTATTGCAGACATGAATGTCGCACGCGAGTGGCTTGCGCGCACCGAAACAGAGTTAAAAGCGCTTGATAAAGACGCAAGAGCTTATGTAAAACTGTTTAAAGATCTGATTGAACGCAAAAAAGGCAAAGCAGAAAATATTAGAGAGGGCGCGCCCAATCCTCAGGATCGTGAAAATATACTAAGGCTTAAGAGCCAGGGATGGTCAAATCAGGAACTTGCCGAAGCTTACAAGATGTCTGTAGGTGAGGTTGAACTAACGCTTGAGGTTGCTTCCAGGAGTTAAGCAAGATTTGTCCGCGGATTTTCACGGATTTAATGTAAGAAAATTGTCCGCGGATTTACGCGGAAAAACGCGGATTAATTAAGGGAGAGCAAGATTTCTTGGATAAGGAAACATATAAAAGTTTTGTCAAAGTCAGGGAAAAATTTAGAAAACTAACAGAAGATTTATCCCGCCAACTGCCAAAATTAAAAAGTGTGCAGCAGGATTTTGTAAATAAAAGATCAGAAGTAACATATACTGTAGAAACTCCTGTAGTTTATAATTCTGCGCTTGACGATGTAACTATAGATGACGATATAAAGTTAATTCTGGTTGCAGATAATCCGGGAAGACGGGAACAAGCCGCAGAAAACAGGCGGTATCTTGTAGGACCATCAGGAAAAATAGCAAAAAAATTCTTTACTGATAACCCCAAACTTGGAATTGATTTCCTTAAAAATGTAATTATATTAAATAAAACTCCAATTCATTCTCCGCGTACTGCAGAACTGCGGGAATTATGCCGTATGGATTCCGGAAAACTTGCAGAGGCGCTGGAAGAATCACAAAAAATAATGGCTAACCTTCTATTGGAGTTCCATAAAGCGCTAAACTGCCCTGTCTGGATTACAGGTTACTCTGAAATGAAAAAAGGCGGTATCTTTGAAGTTTACACGGAAAAACTTAAAGAACTTTACAGCAGCAAAGATAATAAAGAGTTTTACAAAAACCTTTTATTCTACCGGCATTTTTCCATGAACCAGTTTACAATTGATTTAAAACAGCAAACTATTCCCGGGGAGACTGTCTTAAAAAGCCTTAAACGAATAGGCACGGCATACAGAAAACGGATTTTGGAATAATTATTTACTGGACAAAAATATAATTCTTTATTAAACTACTTCATAAATGAATTCTGTCGAAACTGCTCTTCTGGATAATATAAATAATCCCAATGCCTTATTCATCTTCCCGACAGATATATCGGCATCCCAGTGGGCAGATCATGTTCTCAGGTTAATGGGACCCGGCACTATTGCAATGAACAAGTTTATCGCCTGGGATGTCTTTAAACAAAAATCAATAAAATCCAAAGTACAAAATAAAAAGAGTATCCCATCTGCGCTCAGAAAAATATTTGTCAGCCGTCTGGTAAAAGAAAATGCAGATGCTGCCCGGAATAATACTCCTGTTTTTTGTTCGTTAATTCTGCCTGAATGGGCGCAGCAGGCATCTCAATTTACTTCCTGGCTTACAGTAATATTACCGCAGCTTGGAGCCTGGTTTAATAAAACAACGGGGTTATCAATAGACAGTATTCTGAGCGCTGAATCGGAAAAGGCCGCCTCTGAATTTAAAGGCGACGACCTTGATTTGTTCGTTCTTGCCAGGCGTTATGCCCGGTTTCTGGAAACTTATTCATTATTTGAGCCTGCCTGGGAAACGCCGCCGTTTAACAATGATGGAAAAAACTGCTTTATCTTTTTTCCGGAATCGCTTTCTGATTACAATGATTACCGCGATCTGCTTTCCGAGAGTAATCATGTTAAAACAATAAGCGCGCCAGATGCCAAAAAAAGCGATTTTGATACTTTTTTTTACACCAACTCCCGCAGCGAAATAACAGAAGCCGCTCTTTACATACGGGCTCTTAATGAAAAGCATGGGATCTTATGGGACTCTATTGTAGTTTGCATTCCGGATTCAAAACACTATGAACCCTATGTTATACGGGAGTTTGTTAACAGAAATATTCCTTTTGTAAAACGTACCAGTAAGCCGCTAACTGATTATCCCGCAGGAAGGTTTTTCCGTTCCATTCTGGATTGCACAAACGGAGATTTTTCTTTTTCTTCACTTGTTTCGCTAATCATGAACAAAAACCTTCCTTGGAAAAATACAATTCAAATAGAAAAACTTATACAATTTGGTATAAAAAACAATTGCCTTTACTCGTGGACAGAAGATAAAGACGGTAAAGAACAGCATATTAATGTTTGGGAAGACTCTTTTAACAGTCCGGTCGAATTTTTTGATAATGATGTCCGTAAATTTTTTATGGATTTAAAAAAGCGCGCTTTATCCCTGCGCTGTGCAGATTCGTTTGCCGAACTTCGCAGGCAGTATTTTATATTCCGTGAACATTTCTTTAATATGGATGAATGTTCGGAAGAAGCAAACCAGGTACTTTCGCGCTGTATAAGCGAACTTATGAATCTTACAGAACTGGAAAAAAGTTTTCCCGATGTACCGGCAGTAGATCCTTTTTTATTTTTGACAGAATACTTAAGCGAAGTATCATATCTTCCGCAGGCGAAATCTTCCGGGGTTGCAATATTACCTTATAAAACTGCCGCTGCAGCTCCATTTGACTACCATATAGTTCTTGGCGCAGGTCACGAAAATATAAGCGTAATTTTTTCTCGTTTAAATTTCCTGCCAGGAAAAAAACGCGATGAACTTGGCATTTATGACGAAGATGCTTCGGCAGCATTTATTAATATGCATGTATTTAATTCAGTAAAAAAGTCGGCATTCTTCTGCAGCGAACATACTTTTTCGGATTATGCCATACCTCATCCAAAAACAAATTCACCCGGCGAACCTGTGCAGCGTTATGCAGACAACCATGAGTTTAAAGACACTTTTTCTGCAGATTATTACAATACAGAAAGTTCATTCAGCTTTTCTGAATCCATAAGCCTTCATGAAAACCAAAAAAAGGGATTTACCGAATGGAAAAACAGGCGCGGTCAAACTGCAGCATTGGATAACAGCGAAAATACATCGTCTTTTACGGCAGGCGATAAAATAAACGATATTATAAAAACAAGATATACAGAAAAGAAAAAACCCAGAATCTCGGCTTCTTCATTACAAACATATTTTCAATGTTCTTTAAAATGGCTTTTTCAGCGGGTTTTTTCGCTGGAAAATTTACAAATAGAAACAAGTTTAATGGCAGAGAATATTTCCGGCACTGTTTATCACGCTGTTTTAAATGAGTTTTTTGATAAACTTAAAA
>WQXC01000131.1 GCA_009785045.1 Treponema sp.
GAAAAATTCACATCGATCTTTGACTGGCATTATCAGGATACAGTTGCCGAAAACTACGATCCTCATCCTGCGATTAAATTTGACATTGCGGTGTAGTATGCAGGAAATTATTTTGATTGCCGCAATGGCGGAAAATAGGGTAATCGGAAAGGATAATGCTATGCCCTGGTCGATAAAAGGAAACCTTGCGCATTTTAAGGAAGAAACAATGGGCTGGCCGTGCATTATGGGCAGGAAAACCTGGGAGTCGCTTCCAAAAAAACCGCTTCCGGGACGGTTGAATATAGTTATATCAAATACTCTCACTCCATCTATTTCCCCTACGCCTCCATGTGATAAAAATCCAATAATTCTTTCCTCTTTATCTTCTGCCATTGAATTTTGCGCCGGTTACGAAAAAGTATTTATCTGCGGCGGGGAATCAGTTTATGCTCAGGCGATGCCGCTTGCATCCAAAATCATTCTAACATTAATTCCGGGTGATTATGACGGCGATACTTTTTTTCCTGAAATAAACAATAATTGGTTAATAACCAACACTGTAAATTATGAAAATTTCTCTATAGTTACATATATAAAGGAGAAAATATGAAAGGCCCTATTTTAGTTGTACTTGCTGCCGGCATGGGAAGCCGCTACGGCGGACTTAAGCAAATGGATAAAATCGGAAAAAACGGAGAAGTGCTTTTGGATTATTCTGTGTTCGATGCCGTTAAATCTGGATATGAAAAAATTGTTTTCATTATTCGTCACGACATAGAAAAAGATTTTCGTGACATAGTACTTGCGCGGATGGGCACTAAAGTTAAATATGAATTGGCATTTCAGGATCCTGATAGCTTAATTCCGCCGGATATTTTCCGCGCGGCAAAAGAAGCCGGGAGAACCAAACCCTGGGGAACAGGGCATGCTTTGCTTTGCGCGGCAGATAAACTTGATGCGCCTTTTACCGTAATAAATGCTGACGATTTTTATGGACGCGAAGCATTCGCTGTTATGGGAAAATATCTTTTGGAAACGAAAGAGGATGCTTCTTCAATTGTGCCTTACAGGCTGGAAAAAACGCTTAGTTCGCAGGGAACAGTGGCGCGCGGAGTTTGCGGAGTTGAAAATGGCTTTCTTAGCAGTGTCGATGAGCTTACTGCAATAGAAAAAAAAGACGGGCGGATAATAAACACTGCAGGTGACGGCTCTGTCCGTGAACTAACGCCTGAGACTCCGGTATCCATGAATTTCTGGGGATTTTCGCCGGATATATTGCCTCATTTTAAAAAATATTTTGATGACTACTTAAATGATTTTGCAGCAGATATTCCAGGACAGATTAAAAGCGAATGTTTTATCCCAAGGGCAGTGGATCAATTTATCAAACAAAGGATAATCAAAGTTACAGTATTGTCTGCTAATTCTGACTGGTTTGGCGTTACATACAAGGAAGACAGGGAAGCGGCGGTTATTAAACTTAACGAGATGACCGATACCGGTGTGTATCCGTCTCCGCTTTGGTAAAAAATATGGAATTTGTTAAATTAACTGCTATTGGATTTGTCCTGGGAATAACTGCAATTATTCCCGGATTTTCTGTTGCGACAATGGCAGTTGTGTTTAATGTTTATGATCGTCTTATAAATGTAATTGTTCCTAATGTAAAAAAAATACTGGCTGCATGGTTGTTCTGGCTTCCCTTGATAATAGGCGGAGCTGCAGGTTTGTTCTTCTTTAGTAAAGTCTTTACGGTTTTATTCGATAAATTTAATATTCCTACCTACTGGTTTTTTATTGGTGTTATTGCCGGAAGTATTCCGCTTATTTATTCAAGAGTTTGCGATCATTCACAGGAGCAGAAAGGATTAAAGCTGCCGTCCCTGCCGGTTATAATTTGTTTTGTTATTGCAGTTGGCGTTATGGTATTTATAGCAATTATAAAACCGGAAGAAGGCGCTGTGGTTTACACAGAGCTTACATTACATGTATTTGGATTAATTGTGCTTGCCGGTGTTTTATCGGCAATAGCAATGATTGTTCCGGGAATTTCTGGAGCATTTATTCTGCTTGTAATTGGATTTTATAGAACAATTCTTCAGGCTGTTTCTGAATTAAATATTCCTTTAATATTACCGTTTATTTTGGGCGCAATTATTGGGCTTTTAGTCAGCGCTGCATTTGTACGTTTCCTGTTGTTAAAAGCGCCAAGGCAGACTTACGGCGCTGTTTTGGGGCTTGTTGCAGGATCTATTCTGGTTCTGTTCCCCGGCGGATTCGGCAGCGGCACCGTGATAATTGCTTCTGTTATTTGTCTGATTACAGGATTTGCGCTTTCGTTTATATTCAGCAGGCAAAAAAAAGAAATTAAAAGTGAAGAATGAAATTAATACACGCGCAGTATGCGCGATGTCAGGCGGAGTTGACAGTTCTGTCGCCGCATTTTTAAGTTTACAGCAAGGTCATAAATGTGTTGGTTTGACACTCAAACTTTTCGGCAGTGAAACACGCTGTACTTCTCTTGCAGATATAAATGACGCAAAAAATATCGCTTCCAGGCTTGGTATGGAACATTATGTAATTGATCTAAACGATGAGTTTGATAAATATGTTGTCCGTCATTTTGTTGAAACTTATGAAAATGGCGCTACGCCAAACCCATGTATCGAATGTAACCGAAATATAAAGTTTAATATGCTTTTGCATGCCGGCAATTTAAAATTAGATTTTGATACTTTTATCACAGGACATTATGCGCGAGTTAAAAAAGACCCCATAAGCGGCAGGTTTCTTTTGCAAAAAGCAATTGACGAAAAAAAAGATCAAAGCTATGTTCTTTATTGCCTGTCCCAGCAGCAGCTCAAAAAAGCGCATTTTCCTTTGGGCGATCTTACAAAGAATGAAGTGCGAAAAATTGCCGAAGATAATAATGTAATTAATGCTTCAAAAAGCGAAAGTCAGGATATATGTTTTGTGCCTGACGGCGATTACGGTAAATTTATAGAAGAATACACAGGTAAAACGTATCCACAGGGAGATATTATCGATCCTGATGGCAAAGTTTTGGGCAGGCACAAAGGACTTATACGGTACACGATAGGGCAGCGCCGCGGATTAGGTGTTGCGGCTAACACGCCGATATATGTTACCGCAAAGTCAACTGCAAATAACACTGTAACCCTTGCCGGGGACAGTGCGCTTTACAGTAAGGCATTAACAGCAAAAGATATCAATTTTATAACATGTGAAGATTTAAAAAAACCAATGAGGGTTATGGTAAGGACGCGTTATTTGCAGGCGGAGCAGCCTGCCACAGCCGAACAAGTATCTGAAGATTGTCTGCGTATTGATTTTGATTTTCCTCAAAGAGCAATTACTCCGGGGCAGGCAGTTGTGATGTATGACGGTGATATTGTGGTTGGCGGCGGAACTATCGGGTAATTCTAGGAGCCGTCCAGCATTTTTGTAAGAGTTGGGCCGGAAATCCAAAGCGTAACAGGATCGCTTGTTCGTGTATTAACTTTCAGATGAACATATCCGCTTGATAAATTCCAGCATGTTTCGTAGGGACGCATTTCGCTGAGCAATGCTTCAAAGCGTCCTGCAGGCGCAGGCGGAGTAGGGCCGTATTGCTCTACAAGTTCTCTTTGAACATTGGCATAGCACATCATCAGTTCTTCTAAACTATTGGTATTAAAATAGTAGGTTCCGCCTTCCAGTCCGTTTCTGGAAAAATATGCAACAACAAATGCGCGAAAACCTGCCATGGGAACATTTTCGTAAATTAATGATTGAAACCCGTTTGCTTCTTCGGTATGTACAGGGTTTCCCATTTTTGCTTTAAAAACTTCCAGACTTGTTCCCCATGGGAAATTATGGAAAACGACGGAAACTTCTTCATTTGCGTACAACGCAGTTGACATTACTGTTGTTAATAATATTGCAATAATAATTGGCAGCTTTTTAATGGTACACCCCCGTTTCATTATCGGCAGAAACAGGGGGTAACCTAATATTGAAAATTTCCCTATATTTTGGGTATCGATGCGAATCCGCGCTCAAGATCTGCGTCACTTGGTATGCGGTCTTCCATTGTTTTGTTGTTATAAGATGTATAGGCTGTCATGTCAAAGAAACCGGTTCCGCTTAATCCAAAGAGTATTACCTTTTTTTCGCCGGTTTTCTTGCATTCAAGAGCTTCATCAATTGCTGCTTTTATTGCATGTGAAGATTCCGGAGCTGGTAATATGCCTTCCACTTTCATGAATCGAATGGCAGCGTCAAATACATCGGTTTGTACTTCGGCGCGGGCTTCCAGTAAGCCGTCGTTGTAGAGTTTTGACAAAGTAGAGTTCATGCCGTGATAACGTAAACCGCCTGCATGGTTTGATGAAGGAACAAAACCGCTTCCTAATGTTTTCATTTTTATAAGCGGAGTTGTCATTGCGGTATCGCCGAAGTCGTAGGCAAAGCGGCCGCGTGTAAATGACGGGCATGATGCCGGCTCAACTGCGATAAAACGCGCATTTAATTTTCCTGC
>WQXC01000132.1 GCA_009785045.1 Treponema sp.
ATGTGTATACCCTGCTCTTCCAGATTGATTAACGCATCCCTGATTACAGCAAGACTGCGGTTTCCCAAAAGATCGATTTTTACAAAACCCGCAGCTTCGGTACCGTCTTTTTCCCAGGCAAGAAGCGGAAACCCCTCCAGTGATTTTTCGATTGGCGCATAACGGTACACCGGCTGCGGTGTAATTACAATGCCTCCGCAATGCATGCTTAAACCGCGTGGAAGGCCTTCTATCTTTGCAGCAATCTCGTAAATCTCCTGCCAAACCGGATCGATGTGTTCATCCCGTTCTAGCTGCGATATTGCAGCGTCGGAAAACCCGTAGGCTTTTGCAGTTTCTCGTAAAGCCGAACGCGAGCGGAAAAAATTATGATTCGCCACCCTGGCGCAATAGTCAGAGCCGAATTTTTCGATTATCGTTTTTATAAGCTCGTCTCTTTCGTCCCATGCAAAATCGACATCGATATCCGGCGGATCCGGGCGCGAAGGATTTAAAAAACGTTCAAAATAAAGATTATACGCAATTGGGTCCACATTGGTTATACCAAGCGAGTAAGAAACAATTGATGCCGCTCCAGACCCGCGCCCGCAGGTTCTATGACGGCTTTCGCCGGCTTTTACCGTTCCGGATTCTGCTAATCCTACGATATCATCCATGCGCAAAAAGTAGGGAGCAAAACCCATTTTTTCGATTATATCCAGCTCGTATTCAATGCGGTCAACTTCCATATCGCCTAATTCGCCGTAACGAACCGCAGCGCCAGAATAAACACGCTGGCGCAATTCCGCTGCAGGATTTATCCCGTAAGCGGGAAAAATAAAACCGTCAAAAAGTTCGTTAAACTGGCAAAGCTCTGCAATCTGCATTGTGCCATTTACAGACTGAGGCCAGGAATTAAAAAGCGAACAAAGTTCCGTATTTGTTTTAAAAACACTTTTTCCATTTACGACCGTATCAGAAGGTTTTAGACTGCCAATTGTTTTGTTCAAACCAATTGCACGTAACACCCTGTGGACACGATAGTCATCTTTTTCCAAAAACACAGAAGTATCCAAAAACGCAAGCGGAAGATTCAGCGATTTATCCGGGCCAAGCCCGCCCAGGTCATCCGGCGTGATCGCAGAAAAAAGATGCTTTACATTGCCTGCGAGCTGCGCTAATACTTCGCCATTAGTCGAAGTTATCACAAGCCCTGCAGAGTTTTCACGCAATAGCGGAACAGGATCAAAGTTTTTAAGCGCTTTGTTTCGCAGTGTTAAAATTTCACACAAGCGCCCAAAGCCATCACGGTTCTGCACAAAGCAATGGATATAACCGGAAGCTGGTTTTTCACCAGCAGACAAAGCAGCGCCGATAACCGGACGTATACCCCGCTCTTTTGCCGCTTCCAAAAACGAATGTAATCCATAAAGATTATTTAAGTCGCAGATCGAAACCGTTTTTACACCAAACGAAGCAGCTCTATCCAGCAAAACTTCCGGTTTATGAACACCGTAAAGAAACGAGTAGGCAGAAACAAGACCCAGCCTATCCATAGGCAATTAACTGTTTTGCAGAACCGCCGGCAGCCAGCACAATTCCGCGTTTCACTTTTCCCGCGCCGAAACGGCACTGTATTACATCAACCGCTTCCTGAAGCCTTCGGCTTTTTATTTCTGTCTCCGGCTCGAACAGATCCGGCTCAAAACCAAGCGGCGAAAAGTTTTCCAAAGAAAGACATATCGATCTTATACGTATCCTGCGGGTTACCGTTTTTAAATAAAGATTAACAGCCGCTGTTATAATATCTTTATCCAGTATCAAAAGATGTTTTTTCTTTTCGCTTATTTGTTCTTCCATGCCATCAGCATAAAAAACAGAAACCTTAATTTGCGATGCGCCTAGTTTATCCTTTCTCATTTCCAGCCCTGTATGCTCGCCAAGGGAAGCAATCGCGCCGCGGATTACAGTCTCGTCAATTACATCTTCCGAAAAATCCGCGCGGCTTTGTATTATCCGGCTTTTACCCGCGACCACCGGAGATTCATCGATACCGCGCGCGCTGTCCCGCAGGAGAATACCCTTTTTGCCAAACAGAGCCAGCGCCTCGCTGTCACACAGGGCAGCCAGCTCTCCCGCCTCGCGAAAACCCGTTACGCGAATAGTTTTAATTAACGAAACACCCAGCCCAGGCAGCAGCGTAATATCCTGGTGCGAAAGAAAAGCCGCTTCTTCGCCGGGGCGGACTTCCATCAATCCTTCCGGGCGAATTGTTCTGCTTGCCACCTTGCAAACAAGTTTATTTGCCGCCGTCGCCGCCGCCGCCTCGATTTTTAAGTTGTCTAAAATCTCGTTTTGAATATGACAAACACAATCAGAAGCGGGACCAAAAAGCCGCCTTGTACCGGTTAAATCAAGATAGATATTTCCCGCTCCATCATTCTGCCACACCGGAGCATAACGGCTAATTATATTTTCGATAAGATCATTCACCTTAAAACAAACACCCGGGTCTGGCTGTACGATCGTTAATCCTTTTACAAACCGCTGCGCCGCAGCAAGAGCCGTACCGGGTTTTATTCCTTCCCTGAGCGCTGCAGGCGACACATCCCATGCAATAGCCTGCCCTCCTACCTTGCCGGCAATCACATAGGGACGCCCCTTAAGCGAGCTATCATTAAGACCCGCCACCGCTGCGCGAAAACCAATAATGTTAAGATGCGCTATGTTCCGTATCATTTTTGATATCTAAAATCTTTTTTAAGGTCAGTGCATTTTTTACAGCCTGCCCTCTTGCATGATTGTTAAAGTAAACAAGTATTTTATCCGCTTTTACCACAATGCGTTTTATCCGCTGCGCCGCGCCCTCGAGCTCCTTGTCGCTGTAAAGATAATCGTACCTTGTGCGGCTGTCCGAGCCCCACCAGTTATCGGCATTCCTGCCATGCAGGCGAAAATACGCAAGAGGAGAGGTGGAAACATCCAATACAGGAGGCAGCCCTTTTAAGTCCGGCAAATCGGTAGACACGTAAGCAACCTGACGCTTTTTAAACTCGTCGATAACACGGTTATTGTTCCAGTCGTTATTCCTGAACTCCACAGCAGATGGTATACCGGAAAATTCGGTCAAAAGCTTGTCCAAATGCCGCCGGTTGTCCGCCTCGTAGTGAAACGAATAGGGAAATTGAATCAAAACCGCTTCCAGCCTGCCTGCTTCCCGCAGCGGCTCTATGGCTGTAAGGTAGGTTTTAACCTCCTCCTGCCACTTGGAAGGGTCTACCTTATGCGTAAGAGACTGAGGCGCCTTTATCGCAAAAGCCAGATCCCCCGATGTTTCCAGCATACGGCGGATTTGCTCCGCGGTAGGCATAACGTAGTACGAAAAGTTAAGCTCCACCGTGGAAAACTGAGCCGCGTAAAGAGAGAGAAATTCCTCCTGCTTGGTCTTTGGAGGATAAAAGGGGCCTACCCATTCGTTATACGAATAGCCCGATGTTCCGATGGCGATATTTCCCATATTACTTATATACTAAACAATTGTATAGGATTTGTCAAGAGTGATTTTTGTCATTTTATATGCATACGTTCTTTTAAAAATGAATCCACCGTCATTCTGTTGACACCGTATATCCTGCCTATCGCACTCTTGGAAAAATGCCTTGCAAGAAGCAATTTGATATCCTGTTCACACCCAGAAAGTTTTACAACCTTTGACTTCCTGCCGCATGGCCTGCCAAGTATTTTTCCCTCGGCTCGTTTTCGCGCAAGCGCTTCTTTTGTTCTTTGGGATATCAGGTCACGTTCAATTTCCGCCGATAATCCAAACGCAAAAGCCAAAACCTTGGATTGAATATTATCACCTAACCTGTAATTGTCTTTTATTGTCCAAATTCGGACATCGTTAAGCATTAGCTGATTAAGAATCGACATAATCATAAAAAGACTTCTACCAAGCCTTGATAATTCTGAACAAATAATCAAGTCTCCCGGCCTAACTTCTTCCAGAAGTGATCCCAAAAGCCGCTTGTCAGGCGTTTTATTTCCGCTAATAGTTTCTTCGATCCATTCTTCAATCTTAAGATTGTTTTCTGAACAAAACCGTTCAATTTCAAACCGCTGATTATCAACAGTTTGCTTGTCTGTACTGACTCTGATATAACCATATGTCATAGTACTGTTCCTCCATAAGTTTATTTTGACCTGCTAAAATTAAAGGTCTTATTACTTATCGTCCTTTTAATTAAGCAAATAACACTTTTTATTTAATTGCTTAAAGAAATCGTCCCTTTTAAACAAACTCCCGTATGGGAGTAAAAGCTCTTGAGGAGGAATGAATTATGTTTAAAAAAAGATGGATTGCG
>WQXC01000133.1 GCA_009785045.1 Treponema sp.
GTACTTGGATATTGTCGCGTCGTTTTTTGTCGGTATCCTAATAATCAGCAATATTGCCTCTTCTGCAAAGATTGTCGATTTAGGGATAAGTCTTTTTTCAATACCGCTTGCGTTCGATGGCGGCACACTTTTGTTCCCGCTCGTGTATGTGCTTGGTGACATCTTAACCGAGGTCTATGGGTTTAAGACAGCGCGGCGCGTTATCTGGACAGGGTTCGCAGCAATGGTTCTTGCGGTGCTGGTTTTCTATGTAATTGGTGCATTGCCGCCGGAAAGTTACTGGGAAGCCGAAGCAGGCGACGCCGCATATAAATCCATCCTGGGCGGAATGAGTTACGGCGGCATTGTGCTTGCAAGCCTTTCCGCTTACCTGGTCGGCGAGTTCTCAAATGCAATGATACTTTCCAAACTAAAAGTAAAAATGAAAGGACGTTTGCTTTGGGTACGAACAATCGGGTCTTCGCTTGTCGGCGAAGGACTGGATACTTTGATCTTTGTGTTAATAGCGACACTTACCGGGGTTTTTGGCTGGGAAATTTTCTGGAGCCTTGTAATAACAAATTACATTTTAAAATGCAGTATCGAGATTATTGCAACGCCATTTACCTATTGGTTATCCGGACTTTTAAAACGAAAAGAAGGAGTAGATGTATATGACACGCCTTGACCACTAACTTGCTTTTATATATGATCTAACTTAATAACTATAATTAAGGAGAGAAAAATGAAAAAAATTATTTTTATTCTGGTAATTTTCTTTGTCGTTTCTGCAGTTTCCCTGTCTGCCTGGGAAGGAAAAGATTTAACAAAATTCCCGCCCTGCATGAATGAAAAAAACTGGATTTTAAACCTGGGTATCGGGTTAGGACTTGATTCCTTTGATCACATTGGTGATGACAAAATTTGGTTTCCGCCTGTTCGCCTGTCCTTTGATAAAAACGTAGGAATAGGAGATAACAATCTTCCGTTTTTCTTTGGCGGTATTATTAGATATACCGGACATGGTCATAAAAAACATAACTATTATTACCACGTAATAGGTCTTGGCTTTCGTGCTGGATATCACTTTAACTGGGCTGTAGATAAACTTGATACATATGCTGTTACAACAGCTGGCTGGACAGTTTATGCCGGTGATAATGATTGGGCTCCTAGTAAAGCTGGAAGTGCGATGGTTGGTGTTAATCTTGGCGCCCGCTGGTTTGTAAGTGATGGTTTTGGTTTTTGGGTTGAAGCAGGAACCGGACATATATTAGATTTTGTTCCGCACTTTGACATTGGTTTTGCGTTTAAGTTTTAATACTTGTTATTAACAATAAAAAAACCCGATTTTCATCGGGTTTTTTTTGTGCTTTATTCGCCGTGCTTTATGCGCGTGCTTTATTCGCCCCCGGGCGCGCTGCTCAGGCTAAAGCCTTCGCGCATTATTTATCCTGTTAACATTTTCGTGCGCCACGGCGTGTCAATTTTTCCATCCACACGCGTTGCGTGCTTTATTCGCCGCCCAGTATCTCGTAGAGGCGTTCCAGGTCTTCCATTGAATAATAATCAATTTGAATGCGGCCTTTGTTCATGTCGCCGTCTATTACTACTTTGGTTCCAAGCCTGCCGATAAATTTTTCTTCCATGGCGTCCATTTCCGGCGGCCGTTTGCGGGTTCTTGTGTCGCCTGGTTTTACACCCTTTGTGTTTTTGCTGTCTGCTGCGTTAAGCGACGACGCGCGTTTTTCTGCCTCTCTTACCGAAACATCGCTCGAAAGTATTTCCCTGTAAAGTTTGTCTCTTGCTTTTAAATCAACCACAGATAATAAAGCTCTCGCATGTCCGGAACTTACTTTTCCTTCTTCGATGCTTTTTGAACTTCTATAGGCAATTTAAGAAGCCGCAGCGCATTTGCAACAGTGGAGCGGTTTTTCCCCATGCGCATTGCAAGTTCATCCTGGGAAAGATTCGAAAAGTCCATAAGATTTTTATAAGCAGCCACTTCTTCAATCGGGTTTAAATCGCTGCGCTGAATATTTTCGATAAGTGAAACTTCCAGGCGCTTTTGATCAGTGTAGTCACGGACAATAACAGGGACAGCGCTAAGACCGGCAAGCCGCGCTGCGCGCGTTCTGCGTTCACCTGCAATAATAATATAAGTGCCGTCGCCTGCATTTGCCGCAATGATTGGCTGAATAATACCGTAGGTTTTAATCGAGTTTGCAAGTTCCTGCATTTCAGCTTCGTCAAAGTTTTTACGGGGTTGACCTGGGTTAGCAACTAATTTATTTACAGGTAATTGAATAACATCCTGTTCTTTATTTTTTGCAGCAGCAGCGGATGAACGTGGAATATTTTGCGCCTCAACAGGCTGTTTGTTAACTGCCGGTGATTCGTTATCGTCGTTGTTATAAAGCAGTGCATCCAGACCGCGTCCAAGACCAATTCTGCGCGCCATCTACATTACTCCCTTTTTTTCCCGGCGAAGCAATTCCTGAACAAGCGCATGGTAAGCTCTTGCGCCGGGGCATTGGGGATCATAAAGAGATATTGGCATCCCAAAAGACGGCGCTTCGGAAAGCCGTATATTCCGCGGGATGATCGTATTAAAAACCGCATCTTTATAATGCGCGCTTACTTGTTTTATAACATCGTTTGCAAGCCGTGTTCTTGGGTCGTACATTGTAAAGAAAATCCCGCCGATTTTTAACGATGGGTTAAGACCTTTTTGCACACCTTTGGCTGTGAATAAAAGCTGCTGTAATCCTTCCATTGCAAAATATTCACACTGCATTGGAATTAATACATAATCTGCAGCAGCAAGACCGTTCATTGTAAGCTGCCCAAGGCTTGGAGGGCAGTCAATTAAAATATAGTTGTATCTGTCTCTGATTGGTGCAAGCGCTTTTTTTAAAAAATAGTTGCGTTCTTTTTGATCGATTAATTCAACCGCTGCGCCGGAAAGATCCAAACTTGCCGGAATAACATCCAGATTTTTAACATCAGTCTTTTTGATAACTTCTTCTGTAGATGCAGAACCGGAAAGCAGCTCATAAATTCCGGGCGTTGGGGGATTCGCCCCAATGCCGCTTGTGAGGTTTGCCTGCGCGTCAAAATCGACTAAAAGCACAGATTTTCTGGCTTCTGCCAAATAAGCCCCAATATTTATAGCCGAGGTAGTTTTTCCAACGCCGCCTTTCTGGTTTACAAAGACACAAATAGAACCCATATTTATAATGTAGCAAATAAGAAAAGTACAGGCAAGGGTAGTTTAGGGTGCTTTTTTGTTAAAAACAGCCTCTTTTCGCAAGTAGACATTTTGTTTTATTTATGATATTATGTCTGTAAGTATAGATTATGGAGGTTTTTTTATGAAAAAGACAATTTTATCAGTAGTGTTGATTCTGGCGCTATGTTTTACGATTATTGGCTGCCCAAAAGACCCAGAAGATGATGATGATTTTCCCAGTGATTTTCCGTCAGCATTAGTTACTATTCTTAAAGGAATGGGAGTAACCAGTTTTATAGGTCCTTCAGGTGGTGCATACAGTAGTTATAAGCACATACCTGCTTCTGGAGAAGATGGTGAATTATTAGGTATTTCATGGGTAAATTGCACTGAAGCTATGTTAGATGCATATAAAGCAGCTTGGGACGCTAGAAGTGTAACCGATAAAAAAAATCATGATATGACTGCAAAATTTCCTACTTTAACAATGGCTAATATTGCTTTTTATGAAACAGGTGGTGAGCACACCCAACTAAGTTTTACTATTCCTAACAATAGTATTTTATTTTCAGCTTTAAAATAACAAGAAAACAAAGGAGAAAAGAATGAAGAAATTAGTAGTCGTTTTAGTTTTATTTTTTTCAGCAACAGTGATTTTTGCAAATCCGATCGAATTGGGTTCATTCCCAATAGGCCGCTGGCTGGATCCGAATTATGATGCAATTTGGGATTTTTCCACAAACAACATCAGGATTCTTTGCAGCAAAACCGGTATTGTTCATTATGATTTTTCAACAAAGACAATTGAAGGTTTCAGAGCCATTATGAGCGGAATGCAGCCTGGCATTACTTACTCATGTCCGGAAGCCGGAAGATCATACCGCTTTATTGCTACACTTCCCAACACAAACGTAACACTGCAGATTGACAGACCTGGTCAGCCGCAGTACAGCGTAACAATGCAAAGACAGTAGTAAAAACTGGAA
>WQXC01000134.1 GCA_009785045.1 Treponema sp.
ATGAAAAGAATAATAAACCCATTGAATCAACTCGTCAACATTGATATTATACTCAAATGCAGTCACTTGGTATAAATATTGGATCAACAAGCCTAAAAATGGCTCTTTTAGACGATGGAAAGGCGGTTTGGACCGCTACAACGCCTCATGAAGGCGACTTTAGCGCGGCAGTTCGCAACCTTATAAACGAAGGGAACGTTCCCAAAGGCATTCCAGCCCTTGTTACAGGCAACGAAGGCCGATTTATGTTCGATATAAGCGGTACACTCGAGCCGCTTTGTGTCGAAGCGGCGCTTAAAAGCATCGGTATTAGGGCTGATGCGGTTGTAAGTATGGGCGGTGAAGACCTTATCGTCTATTCTTTGGACGCTGCTGGTAAGATCGTTAATAGTTTTTCTGGTAACAAGTGCGCGTCAGGCACGGGCGAGTTTTTAAAACAACAGCTAGCGCGAATGGACATGACGCTCGCAGATATCGAAAAAGTGCCTGACACCGCAAAGGTGCATTCGCTTTCTACGCGCTGTTCGGTTTTTATGAAGAGCGATTGTACTCACAGATTAAATAAGCGCGAGGCTACCAAGGACGACATCGTGTTGTCGCTTTCTGATGTAATGGCAGTTAAGGTTATCGACTTTTTAAAACGCGCAAAGGTAGTGTCGGGCAGGGTTGTGCTCACAGGCGGTATCACTCTTAACCGCCACATTATCCGATTTATCCGAGAAAAAGCGCCTAACATCGAGTTTATTATTCCCTATACCGCCCCTGTGTTCGAAGCATTGGGCGCGGCGGTAATGGCTCCGCAGTCGGGCAGCAAACTTCCTTCTGTAGATAAATTGCTTCGCGCTAACGATGTGCGTTTTGGCACTTTAGGCGCGTTACGCGATTTTAAAGACAAAGTAAAAGTTTTTGACAAGACCGACGGCAAAGTCCGCGCCGACCGAAGTTACATTCTTGGCGTAGACGGCGGTTCTACAACAACAAAAGCATGTCTTGTCGATATGGAATCTTTTGAAATCGTCGCAAGTCATTATGGGCGCACACACGGTGATCCTGTAAAAGCAATAAAAGAATGCTTGTCGATTATACAAGAAAAAGTTATCGCCGACACTGGCGATAAAAAAGTTGATATACGTCTTGTTTCTACAACAGGTTCAAGCCGTGAAATACTAGGTGTGTTCTTGCAGACCCCTGGTGTCTACAACGAAATTATTGCGCACTCTGTTGGTACAACTTATTTTGATAAAGATGTAGAAACAATTTTTGAAATCGGCGGACAGGACGCTAAATACGTATTGTTAAAAAACGGCGTTCCTATTGATTATGCTATGAACGAAGCTTGCTCTGCAGGAACGGGCTCCTTTTTGGAAGAATCCGCCGCAGGAGACTTGTCTATCCACAGCGCGAAAGACATCGGCCCAATTGCGTTAGACGCAAATGCGCCGTGTAAGTTCGGCGAACACTGCTCGGCATTTATTAACAGCGATATTCGCAAAGCTGTACAGCAGGGTGCAGGCAGGGAAAATATCACTGCAGGTATTGTCTGCTCTATAGTTGCGAACTATCTTAACCGTGTTGTAGGAAACCGCACAATCGGCGGAAAGATTTTCTTGCAGGGCGGCGTTGCAAAAAACCCTTCTGTTCCGCTTGCGTTTGCGATGTTGTTAAACAAGGAAATACTTGTTCCGCCTGCACCAGAACTCATGGGTTGTTTCGGCGTTGCATTACTTGCAAAGCGCAAACGCGACGACGGGCTTCTTGCTGAACAGAGTTTAAGAATTGACGACATCGTTAGCCGCGAAATTGGTTACGAAAGAGTTTTCCCGTGTCAGGCTTGTGAAAATCTTTGCCCGATACAGGTTTTAAATGTAAATAATACGAAATACATGTTCGGCGGACGCTGTAACAAGTACACCAATATGCGTAAGCAAGTAAAAGATGTGCCGATTTTTGATTATGTCGAAAAACGGCAAAAAATGTTGTTTGAGGAATTCGCCGCGCCGAGTAACAGAGAACAGGGAACAGTTAATAGTGAACAGAGGCAAGGTAGGGGTCGAGATTACACTGTTGGTATACCTCGTGCGTTTTCGGTGCATACATTGTATCCGCTGTATTCGTGGTTTTTCCATGAACTTGGTATTAAAACATTTTTATCTACCGAAGTCGCGCAGGCTGGCATTGCGAGAGCAGAAGCGCAGTACTGTTTCCCTGCAGAAATCGCGCACTGCGCTATTCAGGACTGCTTAGACAAGGGCGCAGATTATGTGTTAATGCCTCACTTTAGAGACATGCCAAGTTACGAAAGCGATGTGCATGCAAACTTTTGTCCAATTACTCAGGCGCTTCCGTACTATATGGAAAAAGCGTTCCCGGATATCGATGCCAAAAAATGGCTTCCGCTTGTCGTTAGCTTTAAGTTCGGCGAAGGAAAAGCGTTTGAGCTTTTCTGCGAAATGACAAAGCTTTTAGATATTAGCGAAGCTGAAACAAAAGCAGCCTTTGACGTAGCGTGGGGAAAACAAAAAGAATATTTTGCGGCAGTAGAAAAAATGGGAGTACAGGCGCTGGAAGATGCGCGAAAAGCAGACCGCCCTGTGATTGCAGTATTGGGAAGACCCTACAATGCCTTTACGCCGGAAGCAAATATGGGTATTCCGCGCAAATTTACAACACGCGGGTTTTCGATAATCCCGTTTGACATCTTGCCGTTCCATGACGAAAACATTTTCCCGAATATGTACTGGTACTACGGCCAGCAGGATTTAAAAGCTGCAAACCTTCTTAAAAAAGAAGACAATATCTATCTTACGTTTATTACAAACTTCTCTTGCGCGCCGGACTCGTTTATTCTTCATTATGTTAAATGGATGATGGGGCAAAAACCGTTCCTGGTTCTGGAACTCGATTCGCATTCGGCAGACGCAGGCGTTGACACAAGAGTAGAAGCATTCCTTGATATCATCGACGGTTACCGCGCAAAGAAAGGCGAGATAGAAGCAGATCGATACGACAACGGTTACAGATTTGTAAGCGAGCGTGTAGGCGACACCGACGAATTTATTATGCGCATAGACAATGTCAAAACCGGCGAAAAAATTCCTGTTAAGGGAAATGATCGTGTTAAAGTATTGCTTTCCAACATGGGAAATATTTCGACAGAATACATGGGAGCTGCAATTCGCAGTCTTGGGTATAATGCCGAAGCTATGCCTGTTGCGACACACAAAACGATACAGATCGCGCGCGCTCATGCGTCGGGAAAAGAATGTGTGCCGTCTCATCTTGTACTTGGCAGTGCGTTGGAGTTTTTCTTTAGCGATAAATACCGCAAAGATGAATTGTACCTTCTCTTTGTACCGATAACTACAGGCCCTTGCCGTACGGGGCAGTATTTTGTTTACTATGAAAATCTTTTTAAAGATTTACGCTTGGAAAACGTAGTTGTCTTTATTTTATCCGCCGACAATTCTTACACAGAATTAGGACCTAGTTTTGCAAAAGAAATGTGGAAGGGTCTAGTATTATCTGACTATCTAAAAGATATTCAATGTTCGCTATTGGCAACTGCCGAAGACCCAAAAAAGGCTGAAAAAGATTTTGAAAAATCATGGCGCCACATAATGCATGCAGTTGAGCATAATCCAAAAAATATTTGGAAAGAGCTTAAAAATGTTGCTGCGGATGTAAAAAGATTCCGTTAGCGCGAAAAGTTGAACATTGTCCGCGCGTATTAATCGTTGGCGAGATATATGTACGCCGAGACGATTTTGCTGTCGGCGAACTTATAGAACTTATGAGCGCAAGAGGTATCGTTGTAAAAATTGCAGGTATCAGCGAATGGATTCATTATCTTGACTTTGTGCGCGAGTACGCTCTTAAAAAACTAATAAGACTGCAAAAGCCGGGAAAAAGGCTTTTCTCTAAACCGTCGCGCGATTTAAAGAAACTGCAAATCGAAGAATGGTGGAAGCACCATATAGAAAAGAAAGTTTTAAAGATCTTAAAACC
>WQXC01000135.1 GCA_009785045.1 Treponema sp.
ATGAAAAAAGTCATTATTTTTCTTTCGCTTGTTATTTTATTTACACAATGTTATAAAAAAAATACAGACAGTGAAGCAACCAGCTCCTGGATACCCGATGCAGAAAAGTTTGCGTTGGAATATCCGTTGGTGGGAAGCAATAATATTTTTGTGTACAGAACTGCCGAACAAACAGCAGAAATACTTGAACGCGGTACAGGGGTCGTATTTATAGGGTTTAAGGAATGTTCATGGTGCCAGCTTTACGTCACGTTCCTGCACGAAGCTGCTTTGGAAATGGAAATTAACAGAATCTTTTACTGCGATATAAGAGAAGACCGGCAAAATAATTCCGAAAGTTATCAGAGAATTGTAGGTATATTAGATGGCCTGCTCCAGTACGACGATGAAGGCAAATCAAGAGTGTATGTGCCGGATGTAACAATAATAGAAAGCGGAAAAATTATCGGGCGCGATTTTGAAACATCAAAGTATACGCTTGGATACGAAACTGCCGAAGAATACTGGAACGAAGACAGGGTTAATGCTTTAAAAAACCGGCTTAAGGACGGCATGAGTCAGCTAAGTAAAAATTGTAATGACTGTAATGATTAGTTTGCGGGCCCTTTGCGTCCGCCAAGATACGCTTTAATAACATTATCATCATTTTTTAAATCTTTAGCCGAGCCTTCCAAAACAATTTTACCGGTATCCATTACATATCCGTACTTAGCAAGTCCAAGCGCCATTTTAGAATTTTGCTCAACAAGTAAAATAGTTGTTCCGTCATCATGAAGCTGGCGAATTATATTTGAAATATCTCTTACTATAAGCGGCGCTATACCCATGGAAGGCTCGTCCATTAAAAGAAGCTTGGGTCCTGCCATAAGTCCCCGGCCAATGGCAAGCATCTGCTGTTCGCCGCCGCTTAAAGTTCCGCCAAGCTGCTTAGCGCGTTTTCCAAGAATCGGGAAACGATCATAGACATGATCCATACGCCGTTTTCGTTCGGCATCATCTTTCAGGTTAAAAGAACCAAGCTCAAGATTTTCAGTCACAGTAAGGTCTTTAAAAATACGGCGCCCTTCCGGAAGATGTATAAGACCGCGTTTCACGATCTCGTGCGGCGGCATTTTTGTAATATCTTCGCCAAAAAAAGTTATCTTCCCGCTTGTCGCGCGCATAAGGCCAGAAAGTGTTTTAAGCGTCGTACTCTTGCCTGCGCCATTGCCGCCAAGCAGCGTGACAATCTGATCCATACGCACATTAAAACTAATGCCTTTAAGCGCAGCTATTTTCCCATAATGCGCTTCCAGGTTTTCTACTTGTAAGATGATGTCAGTCATGTTCGGTTCCTTTAGGAAACGAAGCGTCTCCTAAATCATGAGCTCTTCGTTCATCTTCTTCAGTACCCAAATATGCGTCGATAACCAAAGGATTCGCCTGCACCTCAGACGGAGTACCCTCTGCAATTTTTGTACCAAAATTAATTACCACAACTTTTTCCGACACTTCCATAACAATTTCCATGTCATGCTCGATAAGCAAAACTGTAATGCCAAGTTCATCCCTAAAGCGGCGTATCAGGCGGACAAGATCATCTTTTTCCTCGCGGTTAAGACCTGCAGCAGGTTCATCAAGAAGAAGCAAATCCGGCTGTGCAGCCAATGCCCTCGCCCATTCGGTACGGCGCTGATCTCCGCAGCTAAGGTTCTTTGCAAGCTTATCCTTCATATCCAGAATACCGATAAAATCCAGACAATGTTTAGCGCTTTCCAGAATTTTGCGTTCTTCTTCCCGTTGTTTTTTATGTCTAAAGAGCGCTCCTAAAATAAACTGCTTACTGACACTATGAGCGCCGCTCATTACATTTTCCAGTACTGTCATGTTTTTAAACAGACGCACATTCTGAAAAGTGCGGATAATCTTTTTATAGGTTATTTGATAAGGCGCAAGTCCTACAAGCGACTCGTTGTTATATAAAATAGAACCGGAAGTAGATTTATAAAAACCTGTTAAACAGTTAAATGTTGATGTTTTGCCTGCGCCGTTAGGTCCAATTAAAGCCGTGATAGAATTTTTTTCTACCTCAAAACTTAAATTGTCAATGGCGGTAATACCGCCAAAGCGCATGGTTAAATCTTTAACTTCCATTAATGCCATAGTGTGTAACCTGACTAACCTTTAACGCTTTCGCTCGGGCCATATGCCCTGAGGCCTGTTTATCATTACAAAAATCAGTAATATACCGAAAAACAACATTCGCGCATCTGATATATATTTGACATTCCGGAAAACTTCCGGGAAGATGGCGAAGAATGCTGCTCCAAGAATTACACCGGGAATTTTCCCCATGCCGCCAAGAACTACCGCAAGCAGAACATTGGCGCTAAGCACAAACTGGAACGAGTTAGGTGAAATTGCCGTCATTCTTACGGTATAAAAACTGCCTGCAAGACCTCCCATCACTGTTCCGGCGATAAAAGCAAAAAGTTTGTACAGTGTTGTATTAACACCCATTGCCTGAGCAGCGTCCTGATCTTCGCGTATGTACTCCAGCGCTCTGCCAAAGCGGGAATTTTTAATCCTGTAACTTACAATGATAAAAATAATCACCAGTATCAAAAAAACATAATACCAATGTGTCACAGTTTTTAATTGCATATCAAAAATAAACGGTCTTTGTATTCCGCTGATACCGGAAGCAGCGCCGGTTATTTGGAGATTCCTTGCCGTTATGCGGACTATCTCGCTGAAACCAAGCGTAACTATGGCAAGATAGTCGCTTCGCAGCCTTAAGGTCGGCCCTCCGATAATACATGCTGCAATTATCGATGTGACAACTGTTGCAGGAAGCGTCAGCCAGAAATTCCAGCCAAAAGTTTTCATAAGAATAGCTGTCGTGTATGCGCCTATCGCAAACTTTGCAGCAAAACCAAGGTCGCAAAGACCGCAGTAACCAACAATAACATTTAAACCCATGGCAAGCAACATATAGAAAAAAGCAAACCAGATAACATTTAGCCAGCGATCATTTACAAACAACGGAAGAATAGCTGCTGTCAGAAAAAGAGCGGCAAAAACAAACCATCTGATTCGTTTATTATCCATCGCTGTATAACCTTTATCAACAAGCTGCCCTAAAAATTTAGAAACTGAAGATGCTGCTTCGGATAATCGTTTAAAAATTATCATTTACATCCTCTCTATTTCGGTTTTACCCAAAAGACCGTTAGGTCTGAAAATAAGCATGATTATTAATATTCCGAATGCAAAAACATCTTTCCATTCAGATCCCAGCCTTTGCGTTCCTACAGCTTCCAAAAGCCCAAGTAAAATACCGCCAAGCATAGCGCCAGGAAGCGAACCTATGCCGCCTATTACAGCTGCAGTAAAAGCTTTTAATCCAATAATGTATCCCATAAAGAAATGGACATTTGAGTAATAAACACAAGCCATGCTCCCCGCAACAGCCGCAAGCGATGAGCCAATCATAAAAGTCAAACCAATTACTTTATTAACATTGATTCCCATTAAGCGGCAGGTATCTTTATCAAGCGATATGGCGCGCATAGCTTTGCCCCACATTGTTTTACTGATAAAGAGAGTAAGCCCAATCATTAATACGGCAGTTATTAATATCATAATAATTTGCAAATATGTGATAGTAATATTTTCGCCAAACTTAATTCCGGCAGTGTTGTTAAGCCCGCTGGTAAAAAATAAAAACCGGCTGTTTGTTTGAATCATTACGGTGTTATTAATTACAAGCGAAACACCAACTGCAGTAATAAGCAGCGATAGCCGCGGTGCATCAAAAAGTGGCTTATACGCGACACGCTGCACCAGGAAACCCAAAGCAGCGCAAAAAATCATTGAGGCTAACACAGCAAGAACAAGGGAAACAGGGCCGCCGATAACAGCGGATAAAATACTAAAAACAGTAAAGCACACAAACGCACCTACCATGTAGATGTCGCCGTGA
>WQXC01000136.1 GCA_009785045.1 Treponema sp.
AAAATCTGCGGACTAACTACAGTCCCAATAAATAACTATTAAGTACGTTCTCCAGGTATTCCTGCTTACCGCTGGTAAGACCTGTTTTGCCGTAACCTGCGTCTGTTCCAATCTTTGCGAGCTGATCAAGAGTAAGTCCGCCGCTTGCAAACTTTGCGCCGTCGCCGCTTGTAAATGACGCATAACGGTCTTTTACAAAGCCGGGGATAACGCCGTCGTCAATAATGCGCTGTGCAACCTGAAGGCCGACTGCAAATGCATCCATGCCGCCAACGTGTGCGACAAAGAGGTCTGCAGGGTCTACAGAGTTTCTGTGAATCTTTGAGTCAAAGTTTAAGCCGCCTTCTTTAAAACCGCCTATTTTTAAGATTGTGTACATTGCCATCGATGTTTCGTAGTAGCTCATTGGGAACTGGTCTGTGTCCCAGCCGTTCATGTTATCGCCGCGGTTAGCGTCGACAGAACCAAAGAAACCGGATACAGCAGCTGTCTCAAGTTCGTGCGCAAATTCGTGACCTGCAAGTTCTGCATGGTTTGCTTCGATGTTCATGCGGAAATCTTTTTCCAGGCCGTGCTGGCGCAGAAAGCCGATAACTGTTTCTGTGTCAAAGTCATACTGATGTTTTGTCGGTTCCATCGGTTTTGGTTCAATATAGAACACGCCTTTAAAGCCCTGCTTGCGCGCATAATCTCTTGCCATTGTTAAAAAGCGTCCAAGATTGTCTTTTTCTCTTTTAAGATCTGTGTTAAGTAAGCTCATGTAACCTTCGCGTCCGCCCCAGAAAGTGTAACCTTCGCCGCCAAGTTCGATAGTCGCGTCAATCGCGGCTTTAACCTGGGTTGCAGCAAGAGCGATAACGCCGAATTCTGGGTTAGTCGCAGCGCCGTTCATAAAGCGCGGGTTACTGAATACATTTGCAGTTCCCCATAAAAGTTTAACGCCTGTCTGTGCCTGGATTTTTTTTGCTTTTGCAACTAAGGTCATCAGATTTTTTTCGCTCTCTGCCGGGTTTGCGCCTTCGGGAGCTACGTCTCTGTCATGGAATGCATAATAGTCTGCGCCGATTTTTGTGATGAATTCAAAAGCGGCATCCATTTTTTTGTCAGCAGCGTCCATTGCGTCTTTTGCATCAACGTTCCACGGGAAAACATGAGTGCCGGGTCCAAACGGATCCCCGCCGTCGCCGCAGAAACTGTGCCAGTAGGCAATTGCGAAACGAAGATGATCTTTCATCTTTTTACCGCCGATAACCTTATCGGCATCGTAATACTTGAACGCCAGAGGATTCTTGCTCTTTGGTCCTTCGTATTTGATTTTTTGGATTCCGGGGAAGTATTCTTTTCCACCCACGAAATAATCTGCCATATTAGCCTCCGAAATTATTTATATAGAGGGCTTAAAGCCCCAAGATACTTGGAGTAAACAGCGTAAGCAGCGTTATACGCAGCTATACTCTTGCTGTCCGGTTTTATTGTTGCGCCTAACGAAACATGTTTGTCGGCTAAATCTTCTATTGAGCTCTTTTTTCCTTCGCTGGTTTCCAGGCACCACAGCGCCTGAATCGCTCCGCCCATTGCGGCAGCTTCGGAACCTTCCAGGATACGGATAGGCACATTCAATGCGTTAGCCGCAATGCTCTGCCATATTTTGCTCTTTGATCCGCCGCCTGTAAGGCGGATTTCTTTTGGTTTAAAGCCAAGCGAAACAAAGCCGTCAAGCCCGATTCTCATTCCGAAAATCGCAGATTCCAGAGTAGCGCGGGTAAGATTTTCCATTTTTAGATTACCCATCATAATTCCGTTAACGCTTGCTCTTCCGTTTGGCAGGTTTGGAGTGCGTTCTCCGTTAAAGAACGGCAGAACCACAATGCCTTCCGCGCCGATAGGAGCTTTGCTTGCTATATTGTCAAAATCTTTTACTTCAAATTCCAATAAACGGCGGAACTCTTCGCTTGCTACAGTACAGTTCATTGTACAAAGCAGAGGCATCCAGCCGCCGGAAGATGAACAGAAAGCCGCCAGGTTTCCGGTTGGGTCAATTACCGGTTTGTTGGAAAAACCAAAAAGCGTGCCGCTGGTGCCAAGGCTCATTGTTAAAAAGCCGTCACGGACAGCGCCTGTTCCAATGGCGCCCATCATGTTGTCGCCGCCGCCCGAAGATACGATAACACCTTCGTTAATGCCGTAAAGAGCTGCCGCCGCTTTGTTTACCTTTCCAGCAGTTTTTTCTGACGTTGTAAGCGGCGGAAGATATTTTTCCACATCCGGGGATATCAATTTGCAGATTTCTGATGACCATTTTCTCTGGCGCACATCAAAAAGCGCAGTGCCCGAAGCATCGCCGTATTCTGCCCAGTATTCACCAGTTAATAAAAAGTTGATGTAATTGTGGGGCAGAAGTATATGGCGTAGTTTTGCAAAAGCCTGCGGTTTATGTTTTTTAAGCCACAGAACCTTGGGAGCAGTGTAGCCCGGGCGCATTGGAAGCCCCGCTTTTTCTATTAGTTTTTTCTCGCCGCCTGCTGCTTTTGTCAATTCTTCGCATTCTTTGGCTGTTGAAGTATCACACCAAAGTTTGACGTTATAAACAGGCTTTCCCTTTTCGTCTAAAGGCACAAAACCATGCTGTTGACCGGATACGCCGATGGCGGCGATGGTCTGTTTAACCTTTTTATCAATTTGATCGAAGCATTTTTTTACAACTGCATCGTACCATTCGACTTTTTGTTCCCTTGTGCCGTCATTTTGAGCAATTATATCTACCGGAGCCGAAGATTGGGCAATAATTTTCTTTTTTTCATAATCATATACAACGATTTTACAACTCTGGGTTCCCAGATCAACTCCGCAAACAGTCCTCATATATTCTCCTTTTTGTGCGTTAAAACATCATTGTATTTCATTTTTGGCAAATTGTCTATGGTTTTTCCAAATATCAAGCTGTTCCAGGCGTATAAGGCCGTACACCAGGGAAAATAACGCTATTTGAATACGGTTTTTTAGTTTTATATTGCGTTTAATGCCTGAAAGGTAATTTCTTATCGTTCCTGTACAGTAATTTAAGTGTTTTGCAATTTCTCTGTCAGATAAGCCATTTGCCAGGTCTGTAATAATGCTCCGCTCAATAGGGGAAAAGGTTGTGTTAAGTTCATTTATTACTTGACCAGGAAATTGATTTTTAAAGTCGATTGCATTAAAAACCCTTATAAATATTGATGAGCTTACATAAAGACCGCCTGAATTAACCAGTTTTACCACATATGACAGAATTTTAGCATCTTTTTCCTTGAGTAAAAACCCGGAAACTCCGGCTTTTACCGCTGAACAGGCATCATTCTCTTCTTCATTTTCGGAAAGAATTACAATTGCTGTGGAGGGTGACTTTCTGTGAATGATAGGCGCCAGTTCTTCTCCGCTCATTCCGGGCGGCTGCATGTCCAATATAATGACATCTGGCTTAAATCGTTCGGATTTTATGATGATTCCAGCTATATCTTTTACTATACCTGTAATATGGAAGTCATTTTCATTGGATAGGATGGAACAAATGCGCTTGCAGTCTTCATCATGCCTGGAAGTAACAAGAACATTGATAGCGTTTTCTGCAGGAGCATTCATTAGTTATAAATTACGAATTGCCCTATTCCAAGTCAAGAAAAAAACGGCTCTTGCATACGATAATTGTTTTTTAATATAATGGAAGCATAATTAGGAATAGATTTTGTGCGTAGGAGGAGTTTAAATGGCAGCAAAAGGCAAGATAACCATCGATTTCGAACTTTGCAAGAGCTGTAATCTATGTATTGGCGTTTGTCCCCATAAGATTATTGGAATATCAAAAGATCAGTTTAACAAAAAAGGGCATCACCCGGCGATTGTTACCGACACAGAAAAATGCACCGGCTG
>WQXC01000137.1 GCA_009785045.1 Treponema sp.
ATTCATACGTTGTTAAATATTCGTCCTCCGGAACTGATTCGGAATCAGGTTCCATAAAAACAGCATTTAATCTTGTGTTTCCGTTATCATCCCTGAAAATCCACTGAGTCCTAATCTGTTCACCGTCTTTATAAAGCATACGGACTTCCAGAAAATAACCTTCTTCGTAATATTGATTAAGATATTCCGGTAATTCATCACGATGCACAAAATTTATTGCAAGCGCGTATTTGTTCCGCAGCGCAGGAAACCGCGACTGCATTTCTTCCAGAGCCATTCCTCCGGCATTTGAACGAAACCAGCGCAGCGGTTTTACCCATTCAGGCAGTTCCTGTTCAGGTTCAAAATCATCAGAAAATTCAATCTCGTCTAGGTCTATGTCAGGCAGAAAAAAATCCAGTTCCTGCGTTAAAGCAATAATTCCGGCAAACAGAATTAAAACGAGGAAAATAACCGGTATAATTTTCTTACTCAATACCTGCAAATTCCCTCGCAAATTTTCCGGGATCAAATTTTTCCATGTCCCCGTATTTTTCTCCTGTGCATACATAAACAACTGGCAGGTTTAAATCCGAAACAAGCGAAAATACCACTCCGCCCTTTGCCGTTGAATCGTATTTGGTCAGTATTACTCCGTCCAGAGTTACCGCGCTGTGAAAAACCTCTGCCTGCGAAAAAGCATTTCTTCCCGTAGTCGCGTCCAATACAAGATATTTAATGTATTTGGAAAAACCTGTTTTTGATTCCACTACCCTGTCAATTTTTCGCAGTTCTTCTACCAGTGCAGTTTTTGTATGCATTCTTCCTGCAGTATCCGCAATAACAACATCTACGCCGCTTGATAACGCTGCTTCCAGTGCATCGTATACAACTGCCGCCGGATCTCCTCCCTGCTTATGTGCAACCACACGTGTATCAAGCTTTTCTCCGTGTATTTTTAACTGATCAATCGCCGCAGCTCTGAATGTATCTGCAGCGGCAAGTATTGTCTTTCTGTTTAACTTAGTATTGTACATGTACGAAAGTTTAGCGGCAGTTGTAGTTTTACCTACGCCGTTAACTCCCAGTAACAAAATTGTAGTAAGGCTTCCGGACGCTGAAACATCTTCATATTTAACTTTACGCAGTTCTTCTTCCAGAAGCTGTGCAAGTTTTTGCCCTAAATTATCCTGATTTTCTTTTTTACAAATCTCTTTTAGTTTTTCCACAGTCTTGTACGCTCCGGCAGCGCCAAAATCACCTTCTATTAACAGATCGCAAAGATCGTCGAATAAATCATCGTTAAGAGCAGCTTTGCCGGAAAAAAAGTTTTTTATTTTTTCACTGAATTTCATTAATTTTTCTCCGGCTGTACGATAGGTGTAGAACCCTTGCTTGCAATAACCAAATATCTAACCATGCGGTAAGTGCCATAAACACAAAATGCTCCAAAAGTTGCTAAAGATCCTATCATAAATTTTTCGGCTCTTTCAAAATCATTTTGCAGTTTTTGATAATCGTGTTTATTGTTATAACTATACATATATGCATTACCTGTTCCCAGATAAGTATAGTATCCAATCCATGCTGCAATTCCGGAAATCCACTGACCGCCCCATGCCCAATAATAAATTTTCCTCTCTCTGTTTACACGGCCTTTTTGAAGAGGTCTTTCTGTGCGTATATTTACAGACTGTGAATATTCAGGCATATCGGGCGTTCTAAAAACAATTGAGCCTTTATGCCCGTTGAACGCTTCCATTTCTACATATTCCATTTGATTAATTGGCAGTCTGAGCGTAAACGGAGCTCTGCCTACATATAATGCGCCGTGATATATACTGCCCGCCTGATCGCCCGAAATTTCCATAACCCCGAATTCAACAGGATTTAGCCTTATATTGATTTCGGTATATTCACCCGCATTAAGTTCTGTTTCGATTGTAATACTGTCATGGTTCGGCGCCGATGCGGTAATAATAACATTCCCGGGAGGATATTCTGTAAGCGAAGTTTCTCCCCTGCCTGCAAATGTTCTGTTAATTAATACAAGCGTATCATCCGGCACTGCTTTTACAGCTATTGCCGCCGGAGGATTTCCTGAAAGTACAATTATTAACCTGCGCGTAATATCATCCAGGGCAGCTTCCAGATCATAATGAGAGAAAATAATATTTTCTTCCCAGACAAATGAACGTGTATAAACTGTATAAAGTTTTACGCTTAAATAATATCTTCCATGAAAATCTGTAACTGACCCAACAAGAAATGCATCTGCTCTTTGAGTTGTACAGAATCTAAACTCATTACCTGCTTCCGGAGGTGCAGGAAAATTAAGATTGATATTTCCGCTTGTAAGTTTAAATACAGGTTCTTTATTAATAAGCGGCGCATTATTATCAATTTCTTCCAGAGCGGTTCTTAATCTCTCTATATCTGTATCTAATCTTTTTATATTCTGCCTGAATTTCCAGTTTGGATCTCCAAGATAAATCTGCCGGGAACGTTCATCCATTCTTGCTGAAAGCGCTTTTGCCGCTGTAGAACGCGCACGCGCCCAGGCATGTTCTTCGTAATAGGCATATTCGGGAGATATGCGCGTACGGTAATTTATTGAATCAAGGCGTTCTACAAGTTTTCTTGTTATTACACCTGCAATAATTACTTTTTCTGCCGGTAAAGATTTAATATCAAAATCGGTTATACATAAAATCCATTCGTCATTTTGTGTTCTAACGGGAGTCTCCTGACCCCTTGCGCCCATGGCAAATAATTGAACGCTAAAGATGAGAAAAATAATTAAAAACAAGCAACGCTTTTTAATCAATCTGTCTCCTGTGCATAATTTGAACGGCACGAAAACTTTAAATATTCCTCGATAAAAGGATCGATGTCTCCGTCCATTACAGCCTGGATATTTCCCTTTTCAACCTTTGTCCTGTAATCTTTAACCATCGTATACGGCTGAAATACATACGACCTAATCTGATGTCCCCAGGAAATATCTTTTTTTTCCTGTGAAAACTTTGCATTTTCCTTTTCTTTCTCCAGCCTGTAATGTTCATAAAGCCGCGCTTTTAAAACACTCATTGCAAACGCGCGGTTTTTTATCTGACTGCGCTCGTTCTGGCATGTTACAACAATTCCTGTTGGAATATGTGTAAGGCGAACAGCGCTGTCTGTCTTGTTAACATGCTGCCCTCCGGCGCCGCCTGCGCGGTAAGTATCAACCCTTAAATCTTCGGGTTTAATATCTACCTCTATTGTATCATCAATTACAGGAAAAATATAAACAGATGCAAACGAAGTATGCCTGCGCGCATTTGAATCAAAAGGGCTTATTCTGACAAGCCGGTGTATGCCAGATTCACCCTTAAGAAAACCATAGGCATAATCGCCTTCTACCCGGCAAGTGGCGGATTTAATCCCCCCTTCCGCTTCCTGTCTGTCGATTTCTTCAACAGAAAAGCCCTTTTGCTCCGCCCAGCGTAAATACATACGGTAAAGCATCTGCGACCAATCGCAGGCTTCTGTCCCGCCTGCGCCGGAATGAACGGTAAGAAAGCAGGGATTTTTATCCATTTCTCCCGCCATAAGCTCAAAAATATTCTGTTTTTCGTAGCGGGCAGTAAAGTTCTTTAGCGATGCTTCAATTCCGGCGGCTTCACTTTCATCATTGGCTTCTACGGCAAGTTCATAGAGTGTCTGTAAATCCGATGTTTCGTTACGAAGTATTTTCCAGGGTTCATAGCGGTTTTTGAGGCTTTTTAAAGATGCCATAGTTTTTTCGACCATTTCCTGGTCATTCCAAAAACCGGGTTCTGCGGTTTTGGCTTCAAGTTCAGTTATACGCTGTGCAAATGAAGCGTCTTCAAAGACGCCTCCAGTGGTC
>WQXC01000138.1 GCA_009785045.1 Treponema sp.
CAATTATTCTGCTTGCCGGAATACGCTGTTTTATCAGTTTTTTCTGGAATTGCTGTAAAAGAATTGTTTTTCCGCAGCGCCGGACTCCGGTAACAACCTTTATGAGTTCGGATTTTCCCTTGTGCCTTTCCAGTTCAGCCAGATACTCATTTCTGGTTACCATAATTAACCTCTTAAATTAAGGATAATATAAGGCCTATTTATTGTCAAGCGTTTTCTAGGAATTTCCTAGAAAACGTCAAAAAATATGCAATATTTAGGAAAATCCTAAAGATCGCTGAAATTGCCAAAAAGGGCGCTGAAAGAGCAGCTGCCTGCCAGGGAGGCAAAAACCTCCCCTTTAACAATTGCCTAAAAATTGGCATTATTAATATGGAGCAAAAATATGAACCAATACAGAACACATACCTGCGGAGCGCTGCGCGAGGAGCATGTCGGGCAGACTGTAAAGCTGTCGGGCTGGGTGGATACTATCCGTGACCACGGCGGCGTTACTTTTTTAGACCTGCGGGATCAATATGGAATTACTCAGATCGTCCTGCATGAGGAATTTGGCGCAGGTAAAGAAAGTGTTATCACTGTTTCGGGCGCTGTAAAAAAGCGAGATGCGGAAACTGTCAATTCAAAGATTGAAACTGGAACTGTAGAAGTTCACGCGGAAAATATTGTAATGCAGGGCAAGGCAGTCCGCGCTCTGCCGTTTGAAATTAGCGAGTCAAAAAACACACGCGAGGAAGTCCGGTTAAGGCACCGTTTTCTTGACCTTCGTAACCCTGCTGTAAGAGATAATATTTTGCTTCGCGCAAAAGTCGTAAGCTTCCTTAGGGAAAAAATGACAGCGCTCGGGTTTACGGAATTTCAAACGCCGATTTTAACATCGTCTTCGCCTGAAGGCGCGCGCGATTACCTTGTTCCCAGCCGCAAACACCACGGCAAGTTTTATGCGCTTCCGCAGGCGCCGCAAATTTTTAAACAGCTTTTAATGGTTTCGGGTTTTGATCGATACTTCCAAATTGCGCCATGCTTCCGCGACGAAGACTCCCGCGCCGACCGTTCGCCTGGGGAGTTTTATCAGCTTGATTTTGAAATGGCATTTGCAGAGCAGGAAGATGTTTTTGGCGTGGCCGAGAAAGTTCTGTATGATACCTTTAAAACATTTTCCAAAAAAGAGGTAAGCCCTGCTCCGTTTGTGCGCATACCCTATGCCGAATCGATGCTGAAGTACGGAACAGATAAACCCGACCTTCGCAACCCTCTTATTATAGAAGACTTAACGCCGTTTTTTGCGGATGTAGATTTTGCGCCGTTTAAAAATGTAATTGTTCGGGGCATTGTTGCTACAGGTGCGGCGAAGCAGTCAAAATCGTTCTTTGAAAAAATGCTAGCATACGCAACAGAAATTGGAATGAAAGGTTTGGGATATATTTCCGTTTTAGAAGACGGCTCTCTTAAAGGGCCAATCGTTAAGTTCCTTTCCGATGAAAAGCAAGCAGCGCTCAGAAAAGACATGAATCTTAAAAACAACGACACTCTGTTCTTCATTGCAGATTCTGCAAAAGCTGTAGACAATCTTGCGGCGCAAATCCGCACAACGCTTGGCACTCAGCTCAATCTTATTAATACAGAAAAGTTTGAGTTTTGTTTTATTGTGGACTTTCCAATGTTCGGCACCAACGAAGAAACAGGTAAAATTGAGTTTACGCACAACCCATTCTCCATGCCTCAGGGCGGACTGGAAGCATTGCAAACAAAGAACCCACTCGACATTCTTGCGTGGCAGTACGACATTGTTTGTAACGGCGTAGAACTTTCATCGGGCGCGGTACGAAACCATTTACCGGAAGTGATGATAAAAGCGTTTGAGATTGCCGGTTACACTCAAGCGGATATCGAAAGCAAGTTCTCTGCTCTCTTTAACGCTTTTCATTACGGCGCGCCGCCTCATGCCGGAATGGCGCCAGGTGTTGAACGCATGTTAATGCTGATTGCCGATGAAGAAAACATCCGCGAGGTTACGGCGTTCCCAATGAACAGCAACGCGCAGGACTTGTTAATGGAAGCACCCTGCGAAGTTTCCGAACAGCAGCTTCGCGAAGTGCATATACGGCTGCGTCAGAAAAATTAGGAGTTTTTATGGATAAAATAAAAGCACAAGTTACCGAAGGTATTTTATCTGTTGTTATTAATGCGATATTGTTTGGTATCAAATTTTGGGCAGGATTACTGACCGGCTCAATCGCGCTCATCGCAGACGCATGGCATACGCTTTCTGATTCGCTTACCTCAATATTTGTTATTTTTTCTGCAAGGCTTTCATCCAGAAAACCTGACAAGCAGCACCCATTCGGGCACGGACGCTGGGAGCAAATCTCATCGATCTTTATCGCTTTTATTTTGGGAATTATCGCATACGAATTTTTTACCAACTCAATAGATAGATTTCAAAACAGGGAAACCGTTGTATTCGGAACGCTTGCAATTGTTGTGACAGCAGTATCGATAGTTGTAAAGGAACTGTTGGCACAGTATGCATTTTATCTTGGACGCAAAACTGATAATGTAATTATAAAAGCAGACGGCTGGCATCACCGCTCGGATTCGTTATCATCGGTTGTTGTTTTAATTGGTATTATAATTACTAAATTTACAGACAAGTTATGGTGGATGGACAGTATTCTTGGAATTTTCTGCGCGCTGGCGATATTTTATGCGGCATTCCAGATTATGAAAGAATCCATAGATAAATTACTTGGCGAAGAACCCAGTCAGGATCTAATCGACAGGATTAATAATGAAGTTAAAGAAATCTACAGCAACGATTTGCAAATACATCATTTGCATTTACATAATTATATCTCGCAAAAAGAGATAACCCTGCACATCAGGCTTGAAAAAAACATGACTATCGATAACGGCCATAAAATTGCCACTGTCATCGAAGATATGATAAAAGACAAGTTCGACATGGCAGCAACGATACATATTGAACCGCTGGAATAGTGCATAGAGTCATTGCCATATCAAGTTAAACTGTATACTATATAAAACATGAAAGACATAACAAGCGTATTCGGCAGTATGGTTTTCAATGACACAGTCATGAAAGCGCGGCTTCCCAATGATGTTTACAAAGCGCTAAAAAAGACGATCTCGCAGGGGACTCACCTGGAACTGGATGTTGCAAATGCAGTAGCCAATGCAATGAAAGACTGGGCTATCGAAAAAGGCGCGACCCATTACACTCACTGGTTCCAGCCAATGACAGGGACAACTGCAGAAAAACACGACAGTTTTATTACTCCTGCAGGAGACGGAAAAATCATACTCGAGTTTTCTGGCAAAGAGCTTGTGCGCGGAGAATCCGATGCGTCCAGTTTTCCGTCGGGCGGACTTCGCGCTACTTTCGAAGCAAGAGGATATACCGTTTGGGACACAACGTCCTATGCATTTATAAAAGACGGAACACTTTGCATACCTACCGCTTTTTGCTCGTATTCCGGCGAAGCGCTGGACATGAAGACCCCTCTGCTTCGTTCAATGGATGCGATCAATAAACAGGCTTTACGTATACTTAAACTGTTTGGGAACACAAGCGCTAAACATGTCTTTACAACTGCAGGCCCAGAGCAGGAATATTTTTTAATCGACAAGGAAATGTTTTTACAGCGCCCGGATTTAATCTACACAGGAAGAACTTTGTTTGGCGCAAAGCCGCCAAAGGGGCAGGAACTTGAAGACCATTACTTTGGATGTATAAAACCGCGTATTTCTGCATTCATGAAAGAACTCGATGAAGAGCTTTGGAAACTCGGCGTGTATGCAA
>WQXC01000139.1 GCA_009785045.1 Treponema sp.
GCTTCTTCCATCAATTCACCCTTGTACATAACACCGATACGATCGCAGAAATAACAAGCGACTTTTAAATCGTGAGCGATAAATAAAAAGGACATGTTTCTTTTTTTGCGAATATCTAACAGCAGATTAAGAATCTGCCCTTGAATAGAAACATCAAGAGCCGAGACAACTTCGTCGCAGATTAATACTTCCGGTTCCATCAAAAGAGCGCGTGCGATAGAAATTCGCTGCCTTTGTCCGCCGGAAAACTCTGACGGTCTTTTTTCCAGATCAGCGGCTGAAAGTCCAACTTCCTCCAGAATAATAGCCGCTTTCTGACGCAATTCATTCTCTTTTACACCTTTGCGCCTAAGCGGCTTACGGCAGCCGGAAACCAGCACTTCATATACACTCATGCGTGGATTTAATGACCTTGCCGGATCCTGAAAAACATAGCGCACTTTTTCGCGGTATTCCCTAAGCGCCTCTTTTTTCAAGTCTTTGACCGGAATCTGTGCGCCGCCGTCATTAAAAATTATTTCGCCGGAATCTGCTTCGTACATTCGTACCAGCATTCGCGCAGTAGTGGTTTTTCCGCAGCCGGATTCACCGACAAGACCGTAAGATTCGTTTTTACCAATGGAAAAGGAAATATCATTTACTGCATTAACGAAGCGCCCAAAGCGGGCAAAAAACCCTGCTTCAAGATTAAAGCGTTTGTATAGATGAGAAACAGTCAAAACCGCCATATTCTCATTATATTGATATATTTATTTTTTTTCTATATACTGGTTCTATGCTTGAAAAATTCTTCAAGGCGCTTTTTGGTTCCCAGCATGAGCGGGACGTTAAAGCCCTTCAGCCGATATTGCATAAAGTAAACGAAAAAGACGCATGGGCGAAAGCGCTTTCTACAGAGGAATTCTCCCGTCAGACCGCGCTGTTCCGCGAACGGTATAAAAATGGTGAAAGCCTGGAAAGCATTTTACCTGAAGCTTTTGCTGTTGCAAGGGAAGCGGCATGGCGAATGCTTGGCGAGCGCCCATACGATGTGCAGATTCTTGGCGGCATTGTTCTTCATCAGGGTAAAATAGTCGAAATGAAAACCGGTGAAGGCAAGACATTGATGTCTGTCGCCGCTGCTTACCTAAATGCAATTCCCGGCAATGGAATCCATGTTGTTACCGTAAACGATTATCTTGCAAGCCGCGACTCTGAATGGATGAAACCCATCTTTAACTGCCTTGGCCTTACGGTTGGCACAATTCTTTCCAGTATGGACAATGCGCAACGTAAGGAAAATTATGCCTGCGACATTACCTACGGAACAAATAACGAGTTTGGCTTTGATTATCTGCGCGATAATATGCACCGCGATATGGAAAGCCGTGTTCAGCGCGGACATAACTTTTGTATCGTAGACGAAATTGATTCAATTCTGATTGACGAAGCGCGCACCCCGTTAATTATTTCCGGCGCTGCAGAAGATGATACTTTTAAATTTGCAGAAGTTGACAGGCTTTTAGGCGGACTTAAAGAAATTGTTAAAAAAGAAAACGGCGAGTATCCTGATGAAACACGCGGCGAAGAAGTCGTTGGTGATTATAAAATAAACGAAAAAAATAAAGGCATCTCTTTTAGCAATCAGGGTCTTGCCAATATCGAAGAAGTTTTAAAAAAACGCAACCTTATTCAGGGCGCGATTGTAGATGAAGAAAACTTTGAATATATTCATTATTTTACCCAGGCATTAAGAGCTCATAAGCTTTTTCATATTGATGTTGATTATGTTGTTGATGACGGTCAGGTGCAGATTGTTGATGAGTTTACAGGCCGTATTCTGCACGGAAGACGGTATTCCGACGGGCTTCATCAGGCGATTGAAGCAAAAGAGAGCATTAAAATTGCGCAGCGCAACAGGACACTGGCGACCATTACATTCCAAAATTACTTTAGGCTGTATAAAAAGATTTCCGGCATGACAGGAACAGCAGATACCGAGGCAGTAGAGTTCAGTAAAATATATAAGCTGGATGTAGTTGTAATTCCCACAAACATGCCTGTTGCGCGAAAAGACGAACATGATCTTGTTTACCTTAACGAATCCGACAAATACAAAGCGTTATGCGACGAAATAGCCGAGGCAAATAAAATAGGCCAGCCCATGCTGGTTGGAACAGTCTCTATCGAAAAGTCAGAAAAAATTTCCGCATTGCTTACACGCAAGGGAGTGCGGCACGAAGTATTAAACGCAAAAAACCACGCGCGGGAAGCGCTGATTATTGCCGAAGCAGGCGCAAAGGGCTCTGTAACCATTGCAACTAACATGGCAGGACGCGGCACAGACATTAAACTTGGCGGAAACCCGGAATCCCGCGCGCGAAGGCGTGCCGGAACAAGCGCAACAGAAGAGCAGTATGCGGCAATTCATAAAGAAGAAATTGAAAGATGGAAAAAGGACTACGAAGAAGTAAAATCTTTAGGCGGTCTTTATGTTATCGGCACGGAGCGCCACGAAAGCCGCCGTATTGATAACCAGCTTCGCGGACGTTCAGGCCGTCAGGGTGACCCTGGAAAAAGCAAATTTTTCATCTCCATGGATGATGAACTTATGCGCTTGTTCGGCGGAGAGCGGATGACAAATATTATGTCAAGGATTGGCATGACTGGCGGAGAAGCTATTTACCACCCAATGCTTAACAAGAGTATAGAAAATGCGCAGAAAAAAGTAGAAGAGCGCAACTTTGAAATCCGCAAACATCTTCTGGAATATGACGATGTTTTAAACCAGCAAAGAAAATTTATTTACGAGCAGCGTGATGCGATACTTGTAGACAACGATCTAAAAAAACGCGTGAATGACGCTACAGCGGATATTACCTGCGACTATATAGATGAGTTTAACGAATCATCCAGGAATGATTTTAACAGGGCATTTGTTGATTTAACGGAGTTCCTGCGCACAAAGTTTGGATATTCCCTTACAGTTGATCCTGAAAGCAAAGAATTTAAAAATACCGAAGTGCTGGAAAAACTAATAATTGCCGATCTGGAAAAAGACCTAAACGATAAAGAAACGCTTATTGGCCATGATTACCTTAACTTGATTATCCGCGATAATTATCTTAATGCAGTCGATCGCAAATGGCTGGATCACCTGGAAAATATGGAAGCTCTGCGCGAAGCCGTGTATTTGCGCCATTATGCGCAAAAAAATCCGTTAACAGAGTATAAAGTAGAAGGTTTTCAGATTTTTGAAAGAATGATAGAAGATATAAGGCAGGAGATTGCATCGCGTCTTCATCTTATTCGTATACAGATTGCAGAAGGCGAGCAGCGCCGTCCTGTAAGCAGGTCTATTGGAGCAAATCAATCGGCAAGCCACAACAGCATGGGTTCTTTTTCCGGAAGTTCATTCGGCGCGGCGCAGAAAAGCGCTTCTGCCTCCGGTTCGTCGCAAATGGAAAGAGCAAGCAGGCCAGACGGCGCGACTGTAGTTCGCAACCAGCCGAAAGTAGGCCGCAATGACCCTTGCCCATGCGGCAGCGGTAAAAAGTATAAGCTATGTCACGGCAGATAATGGAGAAAAAATGAATAAAATCAGATACACAGCTATTGCGTTATTAATAATTTCATTGTTGTTTTTCTCCTGCGATTTGGATCGGGATAAATTTGAATTAAAGGGTAACTTCTGGGCAAAAGATTTTTTGAAAGACAATGACTACAGGGTAGATGCGGAATTACTTTTCCAAAATTCTCTGTGCGAAGTTTGGGTGGAAAAAGGTTCAGGTGTCACTGTTTCGCAGGCTGAACAGATAGCA
>WQXC01000140.1 GCA_009785045.1 Treponema sp.
TGCAAACTAAGCAGCCACTGTGAATTAACATTATCACCAGCCGGCATTGTAATTTCGATATTTTCCAGTTCCTGTTCCATTGCGCGTCTTATCATTCCGATTGTGCCGAACTCATTGAACGGATACGAATATGTTCTGTTCTCTATTCCGGTTCCGGAAACAATAATATAAATGCCGCTGCGGTCAAATTGAACAACTGCATTTGTCGTGCCGTTCCAGCGAAGACTAAAAGCAGTCGGAGCAACCTGTATTTCCTGAATAAGACCTGCCTGGAAATCTACACCAAGCGCGAATCCTTTATTATAGAAATAACCAAAGATACTAAAGGCAACAAGAATACATGAGATAATTGCCGTAGGAATAAAAAATCTGGAAAAACGAATTATCTTTTTCATAAACTTACCGCCTTTGCTGTACGAATTGAGCCTGAACTTTCCTGGATTCTGGTTGTCCAGCTTACAGAAAGTTTTTTACTGCGCATAACATCTGTGCCAAAATCGAATATTAAACGTGACACGAAAAGCGCCGTAAAGACAGACGAGAATACACCGATTGAAAGAGCGACTGCGAATCCTCTGATTGGACCTGAGCCAAGCTGCGAAAGGAACAGCGCTGCAATAAATGTGGTTATGTTGGAGTCCATAATTGCCCAGAATGCCTTGCCAAAACCTGCTTCTATTACTGCTTTCCTTGATTTTCCAAGCCGCATCTCTTCCTTCATGCGTTCAAAGATAATTACGTTTGCATCTGTCGCCATACCGATTGTAAGAATAAATCCTGCAATTGCCGGAAGCGTAAGCGTAAACGAAAGCGCGGAAAGCACACTGAACATTATGTAAAAGTTTAATAACTGCGCAACAACCGCATTAATGCCGGCTGTTCTGTAAAACACAAGCATGAAAAATAAAACTGCGGCAATACCGCCCAACAGGGCAAATAAACCCTGACGAATAGTATCTTCACCCAGTGATGCTCCAATACTCTGCTGGCTTGCTACCTCAAGTTCTACGGGGAAAGCGGCAGTTCTTAAAACTAAAGCGAGGTTTTCGGCTTCTTCAGAACTGAATCCTGTAATGGTTCCCCTGTCGCGGATACCTGTAGAAATTCTCGGACTGGATCTTACCTTGTCGTCAAGAATGATTGCAAGATTTCTTTCTACGTTTTCCGACGTAAGTCTGTAGAAAAGTTCTCCGCCTTCAGGACTTAACCTGAAAATTACTTCCGGCTTGCCGTCCATATGATTGCGTTCAACAACAGCGTCCTCTATATAGTTGCCGTCCAGACCTATATCTGTTTTAACAGCAATGAAACGCAATGTGTTGTCAAAGTTTCTATCCTGTACATCAAGGCCATACCTGTCTTTTGAATAATAACCAAGAATCACAGTATCTCCCGGAATACCAGGGATAGATGCTTGATCGATAATTCTATTATTTGCATCAAGGGTTGTGAACGGATTGGCTCTGTAGTAATCATAAAAAGCTGCTGTTGCTTCATGATCTTCGAGCTGGAAAGTAAGGCTTCCTTTTCCCATAATAATATCGTTGATTCTTTCCGGATCGGCTGTTCCTGGAATTTCGATATAAATTTGATCATCTCCCTGACGCCTTATATTTGGTTCAGTAAGACCAAATTGATCGATGCGGTTATTTAAAACTTCCAAAGCGCGGTTCATTGCATCTTCGGGAGTATCGTTGGTTAACGTACGTCCAACCTGCAGAACAATGCTAAGACCTCCAGAAAGATCCAGACCAAGTTTTACAGCGTTTTTCTGCAATCTTTTTAAACTAAAAATATCATCAGCATATTTTTGTTCGATATTGCCCTGCGCTTCTATCTTGCTGGGAAATGCTTCCATTACAGCTCTTGCTGTTAATACTTCCGGCACTGTCTGCTTGTCAGCTTTGTACTGCCTTCTTGCAATAGGTACCAGATATTCCAAATCGGCAGGAACCATTTCCCCTAAACGTGCAGCTTCAACGAGCCGCTGCCAATCTTCGCCTGCAGCCTGAGTTGAATAGGCGCTAATCCGCTGCCTTGTTTCCAGAGCCAGCGTCTGCTGATCTCTTGGAATGAAAAAATACCAGCGTATTGTGGGCCAAAGGAATAAAAAGCAGACCCCCAATACAATCAGTAAAATAATGAACCTGTAGCGTTTACTCATAATTATTCACCATCTTCGGAAGCTTGTCCTTCGGACTTCTCCTTCTCCTCATTTTTATCTTCTATTTTTTCTTTGTCTTCCTTGGCTGCAGAAGGCTGCACAATACTGGAGATAGCGCTGCGAAGGAATTCTAATTTTACATTATCATCAGCTTTAATAATAACTGTTGTCTCTTTTACGCTCTGAATTGTTCCGTAAAGCCCGCCTATGGTAACAATTTTATCGCCCTTTTTAAGAGCGCTAAGCATTCTTTCAGTTTCTTTGCGTTTTTTATTCTGCGGTCTGATTATTAACAGGTAGAAAATGAGAATTATTGCGATAAACGGGAGAAATTGGGCAAACATATTTCCACCAGAAGCCGCGCCGTCTGCGCCGGGAGGTGGAGCGCCCATCAATAATGGAAGAATAAATGTATACATGGGTAACATCCTTAGAATATAGTATTACCGGTTAGATTAGCATAAAAGAAGCGTCTTATTCAAGAGGGAAACCTTCGTATAACCAATAAATGGCTGTTTTTGTTATATTTTCCAGACTAAACCCAATCTGGGCATAATAAGGCCAAAAGGGCTCATTTCGCCAAAATGAGAGTAATCTACACCTACTTCTACGTGAAATATATCATACATCAGGAAATAACCGGTAAGACCAAGATTCATGTTTACAAATGCTTCACTGCGATCGTAGCTTCCGTAGCCATTCAACATACCTACACCAACGCCAAAACGGACAGTAACTGCATTCCGCATTTGAAAGTACCTTTTTTGAAGCGCTATATTGATGTTAAAACAGGAAAACGATGCGCCGTTACCAGCATTGTATAAATTATAGAAAAAATCATAAACACTTGGAGCAATGGTCAATGCCGGGTTAATAAAAAATGAAGATGCGGCTAACTCAATGCCTCCGTTGAAGGTACTTCGTTTGGAAGAAATTGCTTCGAATCCATAAGACAAACCTGGCAAGAATAGTTTTGACCCGAACAGATCTTTTAATTCTCCGTAAATGGGAACTGCCGGAGAAGCAGCCAGCCTGATAAAAATATCCAACGGTTTACGGTAACCTATGATAAACCCGTTGTAAATAATTTCCAGTCCGCCGGGATTTTCGATATGAATATCGTATTCTCCGGGGATTAATTTTAGGTCATCAAAAACAAGTCTGATTCTTGAGTTACCGGAAATACTTCTTTCGATTGGAAAAACATAAGTATCTCCGTCTCTCAGGTAGATAATAGATTCGTCAAAAATATTATTTCCGGCAATGAACAGTATTCTATCCTGCCTTTGATCCATAAAAAATGCCTCAGGAATAATTCTTATTATTTCCGGCTGAAAGGCTGCATTAACTCTGATTTCTGTCCAATCTGATGTTTCACTTCGTCTGCCAAGAAGATCGAATGTAGTTACACGATAGCGGTATCTTCCCGGCGGGAGAGAAAGTTTAATAAAATTTTCTTTTGTTGTTTCGGAAAAATAATCTTTGAATGTGCCATCATGAATTTCCAGTTCTACTTCATAATGCAGAACATACATTACACTATCCCAAACAAGATATTGAACAAATCGGGGTTCCTCTTCGCCGTAATCAATAAAATATCCCGGCTGCACAGAATCATCCTGCGCAAACAA
>WQXC01000141.1 GCA_009785045.1 Treponema sp.
CATGGTTCAACCGCAGCGTTAATCGAGTGGTTCGACCCGTTACTGGTGCTTGCTACGATACAAAAAGAAAAATGCACTGCAGTTTACGGCGTACCTACAATGTTTATCGCAGAGCTTAATCATCCCATGTTTAAGATGTTTGATCTTTCCAGCCTTCGCACAGGAATCATGGCGGGTTCTCCCTGTCCAATCGAAACAATGCGGCAGGTTATCGATCAAATGTACATGAAAGAAGTTACGATTTGTTATGGCTTAACAGAAGCTTCTCCTGTAATGACACAGACCAGTTACGATGATGATATAACAGTAAAAGTTGAAACAGTAGGCCGCGCTTTGCCAGGCATCGAAGTTACTATTCGCAATCCGGAAACCGGCGAAGAATGCCCGGATGGCACTCATGGTGAATTTTGCTGCCGCGGATACAACACAATGAAGGGTTATTACAAAATGCCCGAAGCAACAGCCGCATGTATCGACAAAGACGGATGGCTTCACTCAGGGGATCAGGGAATAAAAGATGCAAGCGGGAACTTTAAAGTTACAGGGCGAATAAAAGACCTTATAATCCGCGGCGGGGAAAATATTTCGCCCAAAGAAGTCGAAGATTTTTTATACACAATGCCGGGCGTTAAGGATGTACAGGTTGCAGGTATTGCAAGCGAAAAATACGGCGAAGAAGTCGGCGCGTTTATCATTCTTAAGCCGGATGTTACGATGACCGAAGAAGAAGTGCGTGATTATTGCCGCGATAAAATAGGAAGATATAAAATCCCCAAACATGTATTCTTTGTAGACAGTTATCCGCTTACATCAAGCGGTAAGATACAGAAGTACTTACTTAGAGAGATGGGGAACAAACAATTGAGTGAGAAAGAGGGAAAATCTTAGGTTTCGTGCTTACGATTCGGACTATGCTGGCAGCCCATTGAATTGCTTATAACAACCTTACCGCAATATTTGCATTTACCGCCGCCGCTTCCGTGGATATGTTTGCGTGTCGGTGTCTGAAGACAGCCGTTGCCGTATGCTGATTTACCGCAATACATGCATTTTTTTTCATCGGTATTATGCTTGTGCAATCCGTTCAGGCTTTTGGGACAGCCGGGACCGAATTTTGTCGATTCACAAAGAACACATTTTGTTGCCATTAAAAACCACCTTATGATATAAATATCGGCATTTTTATGCGAAAACCTCTACGCGGTTTCTGCCTAAATCCTTTGCCTTACGAAGCGCAGTGTCGGAAATCTCCAGAAGATCCTCTGTTGTGTTGGCATGAACCGGAGCGAGCGCAATGCCAATGCTTGTGCGGGTGCTTATCATTACATTTTCGACAGCGCCGGGAGCTGCCGGAACCTCAACCTGTCTGTTTGCTATGTTTTCCCTGATTCTTTCGGCTACTCTGGCAGCATCAATCTTGTCTGTATCCGGAAGAAGCACTGCAAACTCATCACCGGAAAGACGCGCGGGAATATCGCCCGGCCGCAGGCATGATCGGATAATGTCAGCGGAAGAAGTAATTATTAAATCGCCGGCTTTGGTTCCATGCCGGTCGTTTATGCCGTGAATTTTATCAAGGTCCATCATCAACAGGGACATTGTGCGGAAATTCATCGATGAATTGCTAAAACGTTCCTTGATGGATTCTTCCAGGAAACGCCGATTGTAAAGACCTGTCATTTCGTCGGTGATTGCCCTGCGCCGCGCTGTTTCGCCCCACCTGATTATATCGCTGTATGATTTTGCCGATTGATCCAGCCATTCATTCTGTACAGCGCTTATGGCGCGCAGTATTTTGTAACCGACTGCCGGGTGGTCATTAATTATTTTGTAAAAATCAACAGCGCTTAACATCATTACAACAGAATCTACTGCAGCGCAAATTGTCGCAGAACGAGGCTCATGTGCAATAATGGACATCTCTCCGAAAAAGCCGCCCGGTTCAATGTTAAATAACCAGCGCTGTGTTCCGTCAGACTGAGTGCCGAAAGCTCTTAATGAACCTGATAACAAAATAAATAACGCTTCTCCGGTATCTCCCTCGCGGAAAATAGGATCGTCTTTTTTAGCATGAATTGGTTTTAGCGCTCCGGCGGCGATGCTGAACTCTTCTTCGCTAAGCCCGGAAAAAAGCGGTGTTTCTTTTGATGATGCGGCAAGAGCCATGGAAAGAACTTCTGTCAAATTGTTTTTCATGATTCTTCCTCTGCTTTTGTATAATGGACAACTCTTTTGCCGCCATCCCGCCAGTTATCAAGCAGTGAGCCGTAATTGCCGAAAAAGAATTCTTCCCATTCGGGATTATCTTCCGGCCAGACAGCCCACGATACTGTCGCAGAAAAATGGAATAAAGGATTTTCGCCGTTATCTGCAGGTACTTTAAGCTGTACAGGTTCCATAGCCTGGATTGCATTGGCGATTTCTTTAGAGATTAATTCTGCCTGCGATGAGCCAAAATTATTAAAAATCATCCCGACTTCGTTGCTTTTAAACCTGAGCGCCCAGCCATGCCCAAAGTGCCGTGTAATATTTTTTAATATTACCGCTATCCTGATCATCGCTTCGTCGCCGGCGCTGTGTCCGTTTGAATCAACAAGTATTTTAAAACGATCCGGTTTAATCATTATTAAGGCCGCCGGGTCTTCCAGTACATTTATAATCTCATCTGTAATAAGAATTTGTTTCCAAAGACCGGTGCCGGGATCTTCGTAAGCGCGCCTGTGAAGTTCCTGCACCCAAGACATATTATCAAGAACAAGCTTGTGGGTCGATTTTATACGTCCTGTCATCATTACAATTGCATTTAACATGATACTGCAAATAGATTTTGGATCTTTTTGTACAAGCGAATCCATTGTGCAGCCTGAAGCGGGAAAAACAATAAGCTGAGAATCCTCGGCAGCTTCGGCGTATGCGTCATATACCGCGCTCCGCGCAAAGTCAAAATCGCCGATTGTGTCTCCAGCCCTGTACCTTGCCATTTCTTCTTCGCTGTCATCTTCGTTTTTATTAAAAACGCGGATCTCTCCGCTTGTAAGTATATAGAACTGGGATGCTTTTTCTCCGGATTTAAATAATAACTTGTTTTTAGGAAGACTCAACGACCCCGAATGAGATACGATAAAATCAATCTCATCCTTTTTGAGGTTCGAAAAAAGTTCAGTTTCCTGTATCGACGCCAAGTCGATATTTGGCGTACCCATACCCAAATTATGGACTTATTTATCAAAAATGTCGAGATATATTTCTTGCCAGGCGCCATCTTGCCAAATTGCTCCAAAACCGATACAATACCCCCATAGCATGAAATAGGGGGATATATGGCAAAAACTGATGGGGATATTTCCTTTCCCCAGGAATTATTATCATTTATAGAAGAATGGAAGGTTAAACCGGGGAGTCTTATCATGATTCTTCATAAAACCCAGGAAATATTCGGTTATATTTCCCGTCCAGCCGCAGAAAAACTGGCTGTACTTACCGGGATTTCTCTTGCCAGGATATACGGAGTCATAACCTTTTACCACTTTTTCAAAACCAGTAAGCCCGGAAAACATAGAGTCTCCGTTTGCCTGGGAACAGCCTGCTATTTAAAAGGCGCTCAGGATTTTATTGACGATATCAGAAAAATACTGGGTCTTGAACCCAATGGCGTCACCGAAGACGGTCAGTTTTCGGTTGATCCTGTACGCTGTATCGGCTGCTGCGGTTTAGCTCCTGTGCTTACAGTCGGAACCGACACATTTGGCAAACTTACCAAGGACATGGTCCC
>WQXC01000142.1 GCA_009785045.1 Treponema sp.
AAAAAACCTCAAATTGATAATATGTCATAGGGGTCTTCTCCGAGGCGGCGGTGATGAACGGCTTCCAGGATATGCTCTGTCTCAATGGTGTCTTTTCCTTCAAGGTCAGCGATGGTTCTGGCTACCCGTAAAATGCCATGGTATGCTCTGCCAGAAAGACCCAGTTTGGCTATAGCAGCATGGAAAGCCTTCTCCGCTTTTTCGCTCATTGGACATAACTCTGCAGTTTTACCTGCAGGCAGCAGGGCATTCCGGCGTATTCCGGTTCCTTTAAATCGATGCTGCTGGATTTCTACTGCTGCCTTAACCCGGCAGGCAATGTCTGCGCTTGATTCGTTATTGTCTTTATCACCAGCAGGGTTATATCGTCCCATTTCTACGATTTTTGGCGGCAGGATTGCAGTTCTGATTTCTACTCGATCAAGAAGCGCGCCGCCAAACTTGCGCCAATAGCGGTTAATTTCTTGTGATGAGCACATACATGTTGCATCGGTGTCGCGCATACCCAGGCGTCCGCACCGGCAGGAATTGGCAGTCAATAAAAGCTGAAACTCGGCAGGAAGACGAACCGGTCCGTCTGCTCTGACAATACTAATAACCCTGTCTTCCAGCGGTTCGCGTAAAGCCTGTAACACATTGATTCTAAACTCCGGAGCTTCATCCAGAAAAAGTACGCCAAAGTGAGCCATAGTTATCTCGCCGGGGCGTGGAACCCTTCCGCCGCCAAGTATGCCTTCTGCGCTTGCAGAATGATGCGGCGCGCGAAACGGAGGGATTGTAATTAGCCGGTCAATAAATTGATTAATTGAGCCGTCGTTACTCCGGGGTCCTGCAAGACTGTGAAGGCGCGTTACTTCCACAGCTTCAGCGGGAGACAGAGGCGCCATGATCGAAGGCAAGCGCCGCGCAAGCATGGTTTTTCCCGCACCCGGCGGTCCAAACACGAGAACATTATGTCCGCCTGCTGCTGCAATTTCCAAAGCGCGTTTGTAAATTGTTTGTCCGCGCACATTGGCGAAATCTCCATAGACTTCGGCTGTGTTTGTGTTTTCCGGCGATTTAGATGTACTGGAAGTTTCCAGCGATACAGGCAGCGCGCCCTTTTCCTCCCTGACGAACAGCGCATGTACTGCACTCTGTAAATTTTCTGCGGCAGTAAAACTGACATCCAGAATCGCCGCTTCTCCTGCGTTTTCTGCAGGAACAATGAACTCGGTAATTCCCTCGGAAAGTCCTGCCGCAATTGCCGCAAGTACGCCGCGTACCGGACGAATTTTTCCGGACAGCTCAAGTTCTCCCATCACCAGAATATTTCCGGTAATGGGCGCAAGACCTGCCGCTGCCATCACCGAAAGCGCAATTGGCAGATCAAGCGCGGCTCCGTCTTTTTTTAAGCCTGCAGGAGCAAGGTTAATTAAAATTCTGTCTGCCGGAAAATTAAATCCCGAATTCCTGAACGCCGCACGTACTCTGTCCCGCGCTTCCCTGACAGCTCCTTCTGCAAGTCCAGAAATATCAACGCCGGGAATTCCCCTGCGTATATCCGTCTCGACCCGGATAATGATCCCGCCAGCCCCATAGGGCATGTAAGCAAATACACTCATAACACACTCCTGTGAAACAAAGTTTCACAGCTATATATGGGATCGAGAGTGCCGTTTTGCTTGACTGAGAATAAAAAAAAAGAAAAAAAAGGTGTCAGAAAAAAGGTGTCAGTCACCTACGCTATTTGTAGTGTCTTTAAACTTGCTTAGGCACCATAACTAGCGTAGGTGACTGACACCAACTTGACTATTTCTATTTTATGTGTCAAAACAACATTTAAATGAAAAACAAGATAAAAAATATTAATTTTAAAGAAAAATACGGACCGTATGCGCTTGTTGCAGGCGGCTCGGACGGGTTGGGCGCAGCTTATGCCGAAGCGCTTGCTTGCCGGGGATTAAATCTTGTTTTAATTGCGCGCAGAAAAGATCAAATGGAAGCAACTGCCGTCAGGTTAAAAGAAAAATATAATATCGATGTAAAAACGATTGCAGCCGACTTAGCCGAATTTGAAAAAACAAAAGATCTGATAACAAAATTAAAAGTTCAAATTGGTTTGTTGGTTTACAACGCAGCTTATGCGCCGATTGGACTATTCGAAAATATTAGCGAAGAGCAATTATCGATGGCAAGCGCTGTTAATGTAAGGGCGCCGCTCTTGCTTGCAAAGCTGTTGTCCGCTCCCATGATTTTAAACAAACGCGGCGGCATAATATTAATGTCATCTCTTGCCGGCGCACAGGGCAGCCCTAAGCTTGCTGCATATGCAGCAACAAAAGCGTTTAATGCTGTATTGGCAGAAGGCCTCTGGAAAGAACTTAAACCCCACGGCATCAATGTAATTGGCTGCTGCGCCGGCGCGATACTTACACCAGGTTACCAGGCTGCAGTAGCCTCCGCCGAGCGAACGGCAGAGAGCGAAGGTTCAACAAAAAAGGCGGCGCCCGGCGCTTTGCAAGCAAGCGATGTTGCAGAAATTACGATAAAGGCATTAGGAAAGAGACCGGTAGTTATTCCCGGTGTTGTAAATAAAATAGCCCGCTTTGTTTTAACCAGGCTTGTTTCCAGAAAAGCGGCGATTAATATAATGTCGAAAAACACAGGAGGCTTATCGTGACAGTTAAAATGATGATTTTAGGTTTTCTTACACCGTTTATCGTTTATGCGGGGATTACTTTTTTACATCTAATTATTCCTGCCAGAAAATTAAAAGGATATGTAAAGCATGAAACAACCGGAGAATTGTTAAGGTACCGGCTCAACGGAATTGTTGTTCTTATTACCAGTGTATTTATCTGGTTTTTTTTAGGACGATTTAAAATAGTTCCGTTTGACTGGTTGTATCAGGTAAGGTGGTCATGTCTTGCCGGTGCAGTTTTTATCGGGCTTTTGTATTCGTTCATCATGGTGCTTAAAGTTCCTTCAACCGGGAAACCATTTATGGCAGATTTTTGGTTTGGAAGAATAATTAATCCGCAGTTTAAAGACGGCGTTATTGATGCAAAGATGTGGTTATATTTAATCGGCGCTGTAATGCTGCAGCTTGTGACTCTTTCTTTTGTGGCTCATCACTGGCAAACCTATTATGGCACCGGAGATTTTAACCCCGGTATTATTCTTGGCGCAGCCATGTCAACATGGTTTTGTTTTGAATATCTGATATTTGAAAGAGTACATCTTTATACCTACGATATTTTTGCAGAAAGGGTTGGCTTTAAATTAGGCTTTGGCTGCCTCTCGTTTTATCCGTACTTTTATGCAATTTCACTTTGGATCACTGTTAACGCAAAGAATCCAAATCATCCATCATTGTTGATATTTGTCTTCGCTCTTCTTTTTTTGATTGGGTGGCTATTAACACGCGGCGCGAATTTGCAAAAGTTTTATTTTAAAATTGCGCCGGAAAAGAAATTTATTTGCATGAAGCCGGAAGTTGTCACTGACGGTAAACGCAGTTTGCTTGTCAGCGGATATTGGGGTGTTAGCCGCCATATCAACTACCTTGGCGAAATAATTCAGGCTTGTGCAGTTGCAGCAGTTGCGTTTGTATACGGCGCCAGTGTTGGTTATCCTGCCATCCTGGGAGT
>WQXC01000143.1 GCA_009785045.1 Treponema sp.
AGCGGAAAAACAACGCTTGGAGGCAGAAAGGGCCAATAAAACAAAAAGCGTGTTTTTATCGCATGTAAGCCATGAAATACGAACCCCCATGAATGCGATTCTTGGCACTGCTGAATTGAATTGCAGAAGGAAGATACCTCACCGGAAACCGAAGAAGCTTTTAACGTGATATACAGTTCCGGGAGTTTATTATTAAACATTATTAACGACATTCTTGACCTTTCTAAAATAGAAGCCGGAAAACTGGAAATTATAAACGAAAAATACGACATTCCGAGCATTATTTACGATACGGTGCAATTGGTTCTTCTGCGCTATGACAGCAAACCTATAGAGTTTATCCTTAAAATAGACGAGAACACGCCGCTTGATTTGATTGGCGACGAGCTTCGCATTAAACAGATATTGAACAATATACTTTCCAACGCTTTCAAGTATACGGAAAAAGGCAAAGTAGAGTTTTCGGTCAGCGCGGAAAGAGCGGAAACGCATTGTGTGCTTGTTTTGCGCATAAGCGATACTGGACAGGGAATGACAGAAGAACAAATACTCAAGCTGTTTGATGAATAAACGCGCTTTAATATGGACTCTAACCGCACTATTGTCGGTACGGGCTTGGGTATGCACATAACAAAACGTCTTTTAGATGCAATGAATGGCGAAATTTCTGTTGAAAGTAAACAAGGAAAAGGCTCGGTGTTTACCGTGCGGATTCCGCAAGAACGCATTGGTAACAAAGTATGCGGAAACGAGTTGGCGCAGCAGTTGCGCAGCAGCCGTTTTAAGGGCGTATTAAAATCGAACAGAGCGCAGATTATGCGTGAGTATATGCCATATGGCAGTGTTTTGGTAGTAGACGATGTTGAATCAAATCTTTATGTGGCAAGAGGGATGTTGCTGCCATACGGTTTGAAAATCGAAGCTGCTTCAAGCGGTTTTAGCGCTGTAGATAAAATCAAAGAAGGTAATAAATACGATATTATATTTATGGATCATATGATGCCGTTAATGAACGGGATAGATGCAACAAAAATAATCCGCGGCATGGGATATACTAACCCAATTATCGCGCTGACAGCCAACGCATTAGCGGGAACATCAGCTATGTTCCTGGAAAACGGCTTTGACAGTTTTATGTCCAAACCGATTGATTTGCGTGAGTTGAATTCACAGTTGAACCGCCTAATCCGCGATAAACAGCCGCCCGAAGTGATTGAGGCTGCACGAAAGCAAATGAAAAATAAAAAACCTGTTAACGGTTCAGTTAATGGCTCACAGAAAAAATATGATTTTTCTAAAATAGTTGTGCAGGATATTAAAAAAGCACTTTCTGTATTGGAAGATATACTGCCGAAGTTGAATGAATGCGATGATGCGCGGGAAACTTCGTTGCAAGATGCGGATATTAGCCTGTTTACCACAACCGTTCATGGTATGAAAAGCGCTTTATTGAACATCGAAGAAGCTGAATTATCCGCTGCAGCATTAAAATTGGAACAGGCGGGAAGTGCCGGAAAAATAACAGAATTATCAGCCGATATATCGGAATTTATAAGTTCGCTTCGGGTATTGCTTAAAAAATATACACCAGAGGAAACAAGTAACTCTGATGATATTTCTGATGAAAGCAGAACTTTTCTGACAGAAAAACTCTCCGAAATAATAGCAGCGTGCAAAAGTGTTCAAAAGAAAGCCGCCAAAACCGCATTGGATGAGCTAAAAAGCAAAATGTGGCCGCGCGAGGTAAACGAGTTATTAGATGAAATATCAACATATTTATTATACGGAGAGTTAAAAAAGATAACGGCTGCTGTTGACAAAATTCAGCAGATTTTATAGGATTTTAATGTATACCATCCCCGGTTGTGTAAGGGTAGCACAGCAGTCTCTGGATCTGCTTGTGGGGGTTCAAATCCTCCCTGGGGAGTAGTAATTTTTAACGCTTTTTTTCAATATAAACCCTTAAAACATGCCCAAAACACGCCGATGATTAATAGGAATAACTGTAAATTTGAATAATTCGCAGTTATAATTGTTGTGGGGAGGTTTTTGGAATGTCTGATAGTGATGAACTCGATCTTGATGGCGGTGATGCTCCGGAGTCCGGCGGCACTTCTAAGAAAAGAGGCGGCGGTCTTGGCAATTTGCTTCCAACCATTCTTAAATTTGTGGCTATTGGCCTTGGCGCGCTGATTTTTATAGTTACTGTCTCAATTATTACCGTTAACATCATGAATAAGGGCGGGAAGTCCCAAACGGTAATAGCAGACCCTTCCTCACCGTATGTGGGAAAGAGGCCGGAATATAGTTTCTACGATTCAATTGGCTCTATTCAGGTAAGAACAAGGGATTTCCCTGTTAGTTCTTCCGTCAGCGTAGAAATGATAATTGGCTACGATTTAGGTGATCAGCAGGCAGGAGCGGAATTAATTGCCCGCCGGTTTGAGCTGCGAGATTTTGTCCGGCGTTATTTTGCCGGAAAGTATGCCGCAGAGCTTGCTCCGGAAAGGGAAGAACAATTAAAAGCCGAAATCCGCGAAATGCTGAATACCAGATTTTTGGATACTGCAAGAGCACGGATTATTTTATTTAACAGACTTGATGTAATGGAGAATTTTTAACCTCTTGTCAAGAGTTACATACTTGCCTTTGGCTAGTATTGCGTTTACTATGGAGTTATTATGACAGAAGTCCTGTCCCAGGATGAGATAGACCAGCTACTAACCGCAATAAATGCAGGAGATACCGAGCCTGAGGACTTCAGGCCGGCTGCGGATAGCCGGAAAATCAAAATTTATGACTTTAAACGCCCTGATAAATTCTCCAAGGAACAAATCCGCACTGTTTCGATAATGCATGAAACTTTTGCCCGCTTAACTACAACATCGCTTTCTGCTCAGCTTCGCTCAATGGTTCATGTACACGTTGCCTCGGTAGATCAGTTAACCTACGAAGAATTTATCCGCTCCATACCCACACCAACGACTCTTGCTATTATCAATATGGATCCTCTTAAAGGTAATGCCATTCTGGAAATTGACCCGGCAATTACTTTCTCTATAATAGACCGCCTCTTTGGCGGTACCGGCGAAGGTACAAAATCCCAGCATGAATTAACAGATATTGAGCAGTCCGTAATGGAAGGTATTATCGTTCGTATTCTGGGTAATATGCGCGAAGCATGGACAACGGTTATCGACCTTCGTCCTCGTCTTGGTCAAATCGATACTAATCCGCAGTTTGCACAAATTGTTCCTCCTACAGAAATGGTTGTTCTTGTAACACTGGAAACCAAGGTAGGAGATGTAGAAGGCATGATGAACTTCTGTATCCCGTACCTTACCATAGAGCCGATTATCGGCAAACTTTCTGCACAATTCTGGTATTCATCGGTAAGGCGTAACGCCACTACAGAAAACCTCAATGTTCTAAAGGATAAGCTTGCAACAGTCGATGTTAATGTAACAGCCGAAATTGGAAAGATAAATGTACCTGTACGGGATGTGCTTTCCTTGCAGATTGGGGATGTTATCCGGCTATACAATACCCGCATTGGCGATCCCTATTCACTGAACATCGGCTCCAGGAAAAAGTTTCTGTGCCGCCC
>WQXC01000144.1 GCA_009785045.1 Treponema sp.
CACAGGCAGGCGGGCAAGTCCACGATTTATTGTAATTCCCGCAGGCATTTGCCTTGCAGTAATCAAGAAGATCTTGGGAAAAGATAAGTTTACTTGTAGGAATCTCGGCTATTTCAAATATACGTGCATCCACCCCTATTCTTCCTCCGTGTCCTTTGTGCTTTTGCCGAACCTCTCGGTTCGAAGTCTGTGTGAGGCTCTTTGAAAATTCTTAATTTATCCCTCCGCTGGATTGCTTCAGTGCATTCATCACTGCCATGGATTTATTTACACATTCCTGATATTCCGATTCTGGTATACTTTCAGCAACAATTCCAGCGCCGCTTCGTACAAACACTTTGTTATTTTTTCTGTATACAATTCTGATTGCAATGCATGTATCCATATTACCGGTAAAATCAAGGTAGCCGATTGCGCCGCCGTAAATACCGCGCTTGCATTTCTCCTGCTCGTTTATTATCTGCATTGCGCGGATCTTAGGCGCGCCGGATAAAGTACCTGCAGGCAGGATAGCGTTAATTGCATCCAACCCTGATTTGTCTTCGCGGATTTCGCCGGTTACAGTAGAGCCAATATGCATAACATGCGAGAAACGCAAAATGGTTTTATATTTTTCTACTTTTACAGTTCCGTCCTTGCTGACTTTTCCCAGGTCTTCTTTGCCAATGTCTACAAGCATATCATGTTCAGACAACTCTTTTTTGTCCGCAAGAAGTTCCTTTTCCAAAGCGATATCCTCTTCGTCCGTTGTGCCGCGCCGCCGTGTGCCGCCCAGCGGAAAGGTTGATAATTTGCCGTTATGTAATTTTACCAAAGTTTCGGGCGATGCTCCTGCAATTTCCTGATTATTACCGCTGAAATAAAACATATACGGCGATGGATTAATCGTTCGCAGTACGCGGTATGTGTCGAAAATACTGCCTTCAAAATCCGCTTCGTAACGGTTTGACAAAACGACCTGTGTTATATCTCCTTTATTAATGTAGTCTTTCGCCTTTTCTGCCATTTTACAATAACCGTCTTTTGTAAACAAAGCGTTAAAATCAGATTTTAAATTAGTATTGGGTATTTGTCCGTATTCACGGCTGCAAATAATATTTTTTAATTGCTCAAGCTGTTGAATTCCCTTTTCGTATTCAGCTTCAAGGTTATCTGTTAAAATATTTACAATTAATATTATCTTTTGCTTATAGTGATCAAAAGTTATAACCTTATCAAAAAGCATTAAATCAACATCGTTAAAACGGTCGGCTTCATCGGAGCTGCCGGCGCCGGCAGTGTCAGTATCAGTGTCTATATCGAGCGCCGGCTCTGAATACTTTGCATAGTCATATGCAAAATAACCTACAAGCCCTCCTGTAAACGGCGGAAGGTAATCCAGTTTAACACCTTTATGTTGGTCAAGTATTTCCTGGATATGTTTGTTGGGGTTGTCAGTTTTTAAAAGTTTATTCTGTTTGCCGCTTAACTGAGAAGTAAGTGTCATTATGCCGTTAAGGCATGTAATTTCCAGCGAAGGATCAAAACCCAAAAAGGTATACCTTCCCCAGTTTTTTGTGTCTTCTGCACTCTCAAGTATAAAACAGTGCTTGCTGATATTTTTTAATTTTTTAAATACATCAATCGGCGTAGTCATATCCGCATACATTTCTGTGCTAAGTGGAATTAAATCATATTGTTTGCTCTCAGCAATTTGCTTTATATCTTCTAATGTTGGTTTATACATATTACTTTATTCCCTTTCTTGTTCCTTTCCGCGCTAATCCGCGTTAATTCGCGGACCCTCTTAAAAAACCTTCCTCTCTATCTCAGCACGAATCTTCAGCTCGCCCATCAACGCACCAAATTGCTCCAGGTCCAGCGACTGCGCGCCGTCGCACAATGCCTTTGCAGGATTATTATGCGCTTCAATCATTAAACCATCAGCGCCGACAGCCAACGCTGCCTTTGCAAGCGGCGGAACAAGACTTCTTATGCCAGCGGCATGACTAGGATCTACGATAACAGGAAGGTGCGATTTTTGTTTTATTATAGCTATCGCTGATAAATCCAAAGTGTTTCGCGTATAAGTTTCAAATGTGCGAATACCTCTCTCGCATAAAATGACATTGTCGTTTCCCGATGATACGATATATTCTGCGCTCATTAAAAGTTCTTCGATTGTATTTGCAAGACCGCGTTTTAATAATACAGGTTTTTTTAATTTTCCTACAACTTTTAATAAGTCGTAGTTTTGCATATTGCGCGCGCCAATCTGCACCATATCGACATCGTCAAATAAATCGACCTGTGTCTGGTTCATGATTTCTGACACAATCGGTAAACCTGTTTCTTTTTTTGCAATACGAAGCATATCCAGCCCTTCGACTTGTTTACCCTGGAAGGCATACGGCGAAGTCCTGGGTTTAAACGCCCCGCCGCGAAGGATTTTTGCTCCGCTTTGTTTAATGCTTCGCGCTATTTCCAATACCTGTTCGTGGGTTTCCACAGAACAAGGTCCTGCAATCACAGGGAAAAACCCTTCGCCTATCGATACATCCCCAACTTTGACAATAGTATCGTCTTCGTGGACGGTGCGGTTAACGGCTTTAAATTGTTCTGTGATTCGTTTTCCAAAGTCGATAATGTCATTGGTTTGGACTACATGATCCAAATCAACTGCCATTGTGTTTCCGATTAAGCAGATAGCAGTATGCTCTGTTCCGACGCTATGAATGGTAGAAAACCCTTTCTGCTCCCATTCAGCGATAAATTTCTCAATTTTTTCCTTTGGTACATTAGGTTTGAGTATAAAGACCATTTTTCTCTCCTTGGCCCCAAACCCCAGAGGGTTTCAAGTAGCCTGGTTCTGACGAACCTTGGTTCTAAAGAACCTAATACATTATATAGAAGTTTTAAAAGATAATCAATCTTGTAAATAAATCAATATTATAGTAGAATACTACCAGAGGGATTTTATGACAGTAAGCGGCGATTTAATTACATGGTCCGAAAAGTTTTCTTGCGGAATTAAGCTGATAGATGATCAGCACAAAGAACTGGTAGAGCTGGTAAACGAGATGTTTAATCATGTTACCGGTAACGATCTTCAGGAAAAAAACTATTTTAACAGGGTCATAAATGACGCTGTTGCGTATGTGAAAACACACTTTGCTACAGAAGAAAAATTAATGCTTGCGACCAAATTCGATGGTTATGCAGAGCATAAAAAAGAACACGATACCTTTGTGCTTGCAGTTGTCGAAAATATCAAAGATTATGAAGCCGGAAAACGGCTTACGCTTTCGACCTTTACCAGATTTTTAAAAGACTGGGTTTTGTCACATATCGCTTTAATGGATAAAAAATATTTTGAGTATTTTAAGAAGGTTGCCACAAGAAAAGCCGACGGTAAACTGAGTATTAATTCTGAAGATGTGCGCAATGCCGTGGAAGGAAAGTCATAAAAGTTTCTTTCTTAAAAATTCATCAGGTTCCAGAAAGAGTCCATCGGTTTCAATATGGTAAACTGCGCCTGCCTTGTTTGCCCGTGTAACGGCTTGTCCCTGTTCATCTTTAATCGATGTTACAATAAAAGTCTTGTTGTGA
>WQXC01000145.1 GCA_009785045.1 Treponema sp.
AGAGGTGGATTTTACCGGCGACCTTACGGCAAACGAAGAACGCCGTAAGACTTACTTTATGACCGACACTATGGCGCAGCGCTCAATAAGATACTTCAGCCTTGCTGACAGTGAACCGCTTTCGGAAATTTCAAAAACACGGCTGCCGCGCTATATTCTCCAGAAAAATACAACAATAACCAATGATGTTTTACTATATGCTGCCGGAACATTCGAACCTGTTTACGTTTATGAATACGACGAGGCTTACGAAGTATTAAAGGCGGGATTGGCAGATGCGCTTATCACTGAAGGTGTACAGGAATCTTTTTTTGATGAATACGGCGATGTTGTAACACATGTCTTTTTCCCCATGATATATTCGCCTGTCTCCTTTTCCACGCAAAATCCAAAGCTCTCTCCAATAATTTCTATTGTGCAGAAAGCGCTGGAAAACGGCGGTATTGGTTATTTATATTATTTATACGATCTTGGCTATAATGAATTTTTAAAACATAAATTTTCTTTACAGTTAACCAGTGAAGAAAGAGAATATTTAGTAAATAATCCTGTTATTCCGTTTGCAGCAGAATACGATAATTATCCGGTTAGTTTTTACAGTCCGCATTATAAGGAATGGCAGGGAATATGTTTCGATGTTCTTAATGAAATACAGCAGCTTACGGGACTGGAGTTTAAAATTATAAACGACAACAAAACTGAATTTCACGAGCTGTTAAGAATGCTTGAATCCGGAGAAGTTTACATTCACTCCGAAGTAATCCAATCGACAGATCGCGAAGGACGTTTTCTGTGGCCCAGTAATTCCTTTATGGAAGAAAGGTCTGTTCTTATATCAAGATTAGAACATCGTAATATTAATATTAACAGAATTTATTCGGAGAAAGTTGCTTTAAGCAAGGGAACAGCGCATACCGAGTTCTTTTATACATGGTTTCCAAACCATCCGAACACAGTAATATACGAAAGCCAGGAAGCGGCATTTTCTGCATTAATGAAAAACGAAGTAGACCTGGTAATGAATTCCTACAGCACGCTTCTGTATCTGACAAATTACAGAGAACTTGCAGATTATAAAGCCAATTTTGTTTTTGATAATAGTTTTAACTCTACATTTGGAATCAATATAGAGCATTTAGCTTTATGTTCCATTATTGATAAGGCGCTTGAGTTTATTGATACCAAAACTATTTCGGAACAATGGCGGCACAGAACATACGATTATAACTTAAAAATAGCGCGGGCAAGATTCCCATGGTTGTTGGGATCTGTAATTTTATCATTAACGGTACTGGCTCTTGTCGGCGGTCTTTTTGAAAGAAGCCGGCGCGCAGGCAGAGAAATGGAAAAACTTGTAGAAAAACGCACTTACGAACTTGCATTACAGACTGCCACCCTTACTACTTTGTTTGATTCAATTCCTGATCTTATTTTTACAAAAAATATTAAATTAAATTTCCTGCATTGCAATAAAGCTTTTCTTGAACACTTTAACAAAGATATCGACGATCTTGTAGGGAAAAGCGATGAAGAAGGCCTGGAATTACCTCACGACGAAGCGGAAGAATTCAACGATATGGATCGTAAAGTTATAAAAGAACGAAAAACAGTAGCAATAGAAGAGCATATTCCGCGATTTGACGGAACGAATCCATTGTACGAAACAATCAAGATGCCGCTAATATTGGACGGAGACGTAATCGGAATTATGGGTATTGCGCGTGATATAACAAAACGCAAGGAGATGGAAGCTGCTGCTTTGGCTGCTTCGCAATCAAAATCTGTTTTTCTGGCGAACATGAGCCACGAAATACGCACACCGATGAATGCAATTTTAGGTGTTACAGAACTCTTAATACAAAACGAAAAACTTCCGGCAGAGATTGAAGAAGGGTTGGATAAAATATACAGTTCGTGCGATCTGCTTTTGGGTATAATTAATGACATACTGGATTTTTCCAAAATCGAAGCTGGTAAACTGGACATCATACCTGCACAGTATAAAGTTGCAAGCCTGATAAACGATACTGTGCATCTTAATATGATGCGAATTGATTCCAAGCCGATTGAATTTGAACTTCAAATTGATGAAAATCTCCCGGCAAAACTCCTTGGCGATGAACTTCGCATAAAACAGATTCTAAACAATCTGCTCTCCAATGCATTTAAATATACAGACGAAGGCAAGGTAACGTTATCTGTCGCTTTTGAATCAGTACCTATGCTTTCATATCTGCCGGATCATGTAATGAAAGGACAGGTTAAGTGGGCTGACTCTGAGCATGAAGGTATAACGCTTGTATTAAGCATACGTGATACCGGGCATGGTATGACAAATGAACAATTAAGCCAGATGTTTGAAGAATATTCCCGGTTTAATCAGGGAAAGAATATAACAGTAGAAGGCACCGGGCTTGGACTGGCAATTACTCAGCGTCTGACATTTCTTATGGGCGGCGAAATCCATGTGGAAAGCGAACCCAACAAGGGAACATTGTTTGTAATAAGGCTTCCGCAGGGAATAGTAGACTCCGAAGTTCTCGGAAAAGAAGTAACCTTAAATCTTAAACAATTCCGAAGAAATTATATGACACAAAGAAGAAGAGGTCAAATTGTACGCGACCCGATGCCGTACGGTAACATTTTAATTGTAGATGATGTAGAAACAAACCTTTATGTTGCTGTGGGTCTTATGAAGTTATACAGACTGCAGACAGATACTGCAATGAACGGCCTGGAGGCAATAAAGTTAGTAAAAGAAGGCAAAGTATATGATGTTATTTTTATGGATCATATGATGCCAGAGATGGATGGAATAGAAGTTACAAAAATTATCCGCGATTTAGGTTACACCGCTCCGATTGTGGCGCTTACAGCCAATGCAGTTTCCGGTCAGGCGGATATATTCCTGCAGAATGGCTTTGACGAATTTATATCCAAGCCGATAGATATACGCCAGTTAAATACCATCCTTAATAAATTTGTCAGAGACAAACAAAAACCGGAAGTAATAGAAGAAGCCCGGCGCCAGATAACCGAGACAAACAGCAACAGTACAATTCAGGTAGATTTACTTTTACTTGAATCATTTATAAGGGATGCCGGTAAAACAATTACATGGCTGGAGGATCAGCTTCAAAAAAGTATTCACGGCAATGAAGAATTCCTGCGAAAGTTTACAGTAATTGTACATGGCATTAAAAGCTCCCTTTGGAACATCGGAGAAACAGCGATTGCCGAATCGGCATACAAACTGGAATGTGCAGGCAGGGAGCAAAACTTTGAAGTAATTACAGCAGATACTCAGGGGTTCTTAAACAATTTACGCGTATTACTAAAAAAACTTGAATTAAAGCGTGACGAAGAAAGGAATAACCTGGAATCCCAGGATGAAAATGCTGAAAAGCTGTGTTTCACTCTGCATAGTATTCAGGACATGTGCAAAGACTACAATAGAAAAGGCGCTTTGGATTTAATCGCCGGAATAAATAACTGCACAAAAAAAACCAAAGCTGTTCTGGATAACATTATGGAACATATTTTACACAGCGAATTTGAAGAAGCGCAAAGCGCAGCA
>WQXC01000146.1 GCA_009785045.1 Treponema sp.
GCAGTAACAAGTTCTTCAAAATAAGAAAGAAAGAATGTTAAAAGCAGATTGCGGATATGGAAACCGTCAAAGTCTGCGTCGGTTGCGATTACAATTTTTGCATACCGCAGTCCTTCTATATCGTTATCAATACCAAGCGCCATCATCATGTTAAAAAGCGCTTCGTTTTTGTAAATGGCAGTGCGTTTTTTACCATGCATGTTTTCTACTTTACCGCGCAGAGAAAAAATTGCCTGCGTCATTACATCGCGGCTGGAAACAATTGAACCGGAAGCCGAGTCACCCTCTACAATAAAGATTGTTGACTCCTCTCCGTCCTTGCCGTCTTCCAGATGATATTTACAGTCTTTTAATTTTGGAATATTTATAGCGACTTTTTTTGCAGCATCACGCGCTTCTTTTTTTACAGCGTTAAGTTCTGTGCGCAGGGATTCGTTGGCAATAATTTTTTGCTCCAGCTTTTTGCTTGCTTCCGGATTTTTATGCAGCCAGTCTTCTACAGCATTGCGCGCTTCCTGCACAACCCAGGTACGGATATCAGAGTTGCCAAGTTTGTTTTTTGTCTGGCTTTCAAAGACAGGATTTTTAAGCTTAATGGCAATTGCCGCAGTTGTTCCTTCGCGGACATCTTCGCTGCGATAATCTTTTTTGTAAAATGTTTGTATGCCTTTTAAGAAGCCTTCCTTAAACGCCGAAAGATGCGTTCCCCCGTCTGATGTATACTGACCGTTAACAAACGAAAAGTATTCTTCGCCGTAGTTGTTGGTATGCGTAAAGGCAATTTCCAATTGACCGTTAATAGAATGTTTCCCCTTGTAATAACCAAGAGAATACAAACAGTCATCTCCTGTCTGTTCATCAAGTAAATCGTATAACCCGCGCGAAGAAACGAATTTTTTATTGTTAAAAGATAATGTAAGCCCTGCATTAAGATAGGCATAATTCTGCACGCGTTTTTCTATAAACTCTGTGTTAAATAAAAAATCCTTGAATATTTCCGGGTCTGGAATAAATTCCACCATTGTCCCGTCTTTGATTTTTTCTTTTAATTTGCCTTTGCGGTCACTTTTAAGTTTTCCTCTTTCAAAGATCGCTTCGGCATATTCACCGTTTCTTATCGCAACTACCCGGAAATGAATGGAAAGCGCATTAACTGCTTTTGTTCCAACGCCGTTAAGACCGACAGAAAACTGAAACACATCGTCATTATATTTTGCGCCGGTATTAATAACAGAAACACACTCAACAAGTTTACCAAGCGGTATGCCGCGTCCGTAATCGCGCACTTTTACCATTGCCTTTCCCGGCTTATCAATATCTTTTATAACTGTCTCGATAAGTTTTCCGTTACCCATAATGAATTCATCAATTCCGTTATCGATAACTTCTTTTAATAAAACATAAATACCGTCATCCGGATTGGAACCGTCGCCAAGCCGCCCGATGTACATTCCTGTTCTTAACCTGATATGTTCAAGAGAAGACAGCGTTTTGATTGTTTTTTCATCGTAAGCAACTGCGCCTTTAGCCGCAGGTTTAACCGGCACAACTTTTGCCGCAGGTTTTGTTTTTGCAGCAGTTTTCTTAACTTGTTTTTTTACAGGCATTACTATACCACTCCCAAATACTTAACATTTTTATTTTTAAAGTTGTTTTTTTAATTCCTGAATATTATTTTCACTCGTCTGAACGCTTACTTCCAGATCGGCGATTGCCTTTTCAAATTCAATAATACGCGTCTTTTTATCTTCTATCGATCTTTTATATTTTTCTATTTTTGATTTTTCATCGTCAATTGCAAGAGATGCCTTTAATTTTACAATGGCATTTTCATTATCTGTTATGGACTGATTCAGCCTTGCCGCTCTGCCGATAACTTCTCCGTCTTCGGCGGTGACAATCGTATCTATAAAATATTTTCTGTCCGGAGTTATGTCTTCGTCTATTCCTGCCGCCTGCGAGCCGAATTTTCTGTATAAAATACCAAGCGCTTCCTTAACCTGAGCTATATGATTTTTAACAGATTGAATTTGTTTTTGCGGATTACCGTCGATGCCAAAGGAAGCGGAGATAATGCGCTTTTCATCCTTTAATACAGAAATTTCATCCATAGCAGTTTTAGAAATACTTCGCAGAGCGTCAATTTCTGCGCGAATCATTGCTACATCATCATCTTCACAAACAGATTCGCGGGAGCTATAGCGTTCACCGATACTGTGATAAAGCTGCTCCTGGCTTTCCTGCGCCTTGGATAAAAAGGACTTAAGCACAAGCCCCTGAGCGCTTTTACCTATCCAGGAAAAGACATTGCCGCCCTCTTTATTATCAAGTTCGGTTATACGGGTTTCGAGCGACTCCAATTTTGCCTTTAAAGCACTCGCTTGCTCTCTAAAAAGAGATGTATAATCGTCATAGGAGCTGTTTTCAAGGAGCGCTTTACCGAGTCTGCGGAAAATAAACGCCATTTCCTTTGCCCGTTCCTTTTCTTCGCTTTCCCTGACATCAATTGCATCCTCAAGTTCTTTAAAACGGCGGTTTTTTTCCTCAATTTTACCTATTGCGACATTTGATTCTGCTATATCCTTTAAGTAAACATTATATTGATTTATATCCTCGTGTTCAGCATGCATTTCTTTAGTGCGGGAATACAGGCTTTCCCCGAAATTTTCAAGAAGAGTATCCAGGGAAACCCGGCTTTCCTGGTTGTTTTTTAGTAGGTCGTCTATCCTTTTTTTACGATCATCCATACATATATAATATGACATTTTTAGGGAATATGGAATACTACCTTGATCAAGATATGCCTTTTATTGTATAAAAGACATATAAGAAGAAAATCACGAAAAACAGGAGTAAAACATGAACTTGAACGAATTAAAACATGCGGGGTTAAAAAAGTGGGTTGAAGAGACCGCAGCGCTAATGACCCCCGATGCGGTAGAAATCTGCGACGGCACAAAAGCTGAATATGACAGAATGCTAAATCTTATGGTCGATGGCGGATTAGGCGTTAAATTGAACCAGGAAAAAAGACCGGACAGCTATTGGTTCCGTTCTGATCCTTCAGACGTTGCCAGAGCCGAAACCCGTACATTTATTGCCAGTAAAAATAAGGATGATGCAGGTCCTACAAACAACTGGACAGACCCGGTAGAGCTTAAAAAGACCATGGAAGGTCTTTATAAAGGCTGTATGAAGGGACGCACAATGTACGTTATCCCCTTCTCAATGGGTCCGGTTGGCTCAGATATTGCAAAAATCGGCGTTGAAATCAGCGACAGCCCATATGTAGTATTTAATATGCACATAATGACAAGAGTTGGCTCAAAAGTATTGGATGTACTTGGAACCGATGGTTTCTTCGTACCATGCCGCCACTCTATTGCCAAACCCTTAGGCCCTGGCGAAAAAGATACCGGCTGGCCATGCGAACCGGATGTAAACAAAAAGTTTATCAGCCACTTCCCGGACACATATGAAATTTGGTCATACGGTTCAGGATACGGCGGAAACGCCCTTCTTGGC
>WQXC01000147.1 GCA_009785045.1 Treponema sp.
GAGCAACGCTTGTCTTTTGCACAAATTACTCCTTTCCGGTTGGTAAGGTTATTATAACATGTTTTAACCGTTTTTAATACCCATAAAAAAAGAAATCTTCACTTTTTTCAAAATTTCTTGTTTTTCAGTCAAGCACCACGCATGCTCGCGCCATATAATAGTATGAAAAACTTTATCGAAACAAGGTCGACACAGTTCGACCCCCTCAACAACTTTTTCTTCTATAAAATTTTCGGGGAAAAAGGAGATGAAGTCCAACTCCTGGGCTTCATCAACGCGGTTCTGGGTAAAACAGAGAATGACAAGTTCGTCTCTGTTGATATCCTGGAAAATAAGTCCTTCATAGCAGACTTCCTGGGAGGTAAATCTTGCATCCTTGATGTCAGAGCCAGACTGCAGAATGGAACTATGGTTAATATTGAGGTACAACTTCGCAATCAATATAACCTTGATAGGCGCAGCCTATTCTACTTTAGCAAGGAGTACACAAATGATTTAGAATCAGGAGACGATTATATTGAGCTGCCAAATGTGATAGCCATCAATATAGTCGATTATGACTTCCCTAAAACCAATGATTTCCATAGTTGTTTTCGCTTGCGGGAGGATACAGAGCAGGATATAATACTAACAGACGCTCTGGAAGTTCACTTTATTAACATGGTAAAGTACAGAAAGCAGGGCAAAAACAAACAAGGGCTAGATGATCCTTTGTGCCGATGGCTGGCATGGTTTAACAAGAAGAGTTCACCTGAGATACTTGAGGAGGTAGTAAAGATGGATGCTGCAATACAGAATGCTGACAGTCGAATGACGTCTCTTACAAAGAGCCAGGAGGAAATGGATACCTACCGCAGAATGCAAATGGCAGAATGGGACAGGAGATGCGAACTTCATTATACAAGAAAAGAAAGAGATAATGAGATCGCCCGTAATTTACTTACTGAAGGTTCAACCCCAGAGTTTGTACAAAAAATCACCGGACTCTCCCTGGAAGAAATCGCCAAATTGTAATTCTAAATCAAATTTGACTAAAGCCGTTGTTTAATAAAACAGCGGCTTTTTTTATCTTACTTTTTACCGTTGCTCTCTAACTGTTGCGCGCCAGCGCAGCAGCCAAAGGCCGGCGGCGACAAGGCGAAGGACAAAAATTATAGCAAGCGCGTAGCGGAATCCGTTTAAGTCGCCGCCCAGCTTGTGATACAAGGCAACACCGGCTACAGGCATAACAGCGTTGGACAGGCAAAGCAGACAGGCAAATACCGACATGTAAAAACTGCGGTATTCGTGATCAACTACCTGCAATAAACATTGAAACAAATTCAAAGTGACAACGCAAAAAGGTATATGCGCAAGCATGTGCAGAGCAACAAAAATATACGGCGCAGCAGGAATCTGCAAACTGACAGCAACTGCCAAAAAAGCAGGACACAGACTTAATCCTAAAATGCCAAAAGTGAACGGCAATACAACGCCGTAACGTTCATTTTTTCTGCTCCAGAACTTAAGCGTTATAAGCTGAATGGCAGCAGCGCTCAGCGGCACAAGCCCTAACTGAAATTCATTCATTTTCAAATAATGTGCCTGACCAATAAAATATAATGTCCAGTCAAAATGCCATGTCATATGAAAAAACATTGCCGTAATGGCAAACAATACAAACGGTTTATTAAACAAGAGACTTTTACAGGCTGTTTTTATTTCAGATAACGAAATACGCTTAGGCTCAACATGCCATTTAATTCGAAACTTTCTAAAATTCAGGGCTCCAAGCAAAAACAGCAATACAGAACATGCAAAAAATATTTGATGCGCTTTAATTTTTCCGCTAACAGATTCAATGTTTGTTAACACTACTCCGACAAGGAGCGGCACTATCATGCCAATAAACAATAACATTCGCGTACGCAGCGTCAATACATGGTTACGAGTACTTTCTCCAATAACGCCGGGAAAAAACGATTGCCATGCAATATTATGCAATGCCAGCCAGACTCCTGCAAACGCAAGTGAACCCAAAAAAAACTGAATGGAGAAAGAAGTAAAAAACGGCGAAATACAGCAAAGAAGCATACCAAGCATAAGCGCTGCCAATGTTACAATTACAATCCGTTTTTTGTTATAAAGGCTATCCATTAGAATACCGCCAGGTATTAAAACAAGCATGGTTAATATTTGCGGAAGAAACTGAATAAGACTTAACTGATAATCATTAGCGCCCAAACGCACTGCAAACAGATTAAAGTTACTCGATGCGATGTTTACTGCGCTTATTACAAAAAAGCAATCTATGACATAGCGGATAGCCGAAGGATTCGCTCTCGCTAATTTCCTTGTCCTTTCCGGCAGATACTTAAATAGAAGCACAAGTTTTCCTTTGCGTAGTGATTGAGATATTATAACACTTTATAATTAATATACTATGGCTCGCTTGCGGAAAATACCCCCCTGAACGGAGTATATTCCCGGAGTGAAGGGGGTAGGTTTCCGCAAGCGAGTATAATCAATTGTTATATAATTAATAGGTATATCTTAGCATATAATAATGTTACAATATAGACATGCAATTCCAGCATCCGTCCTTTGTACAGGAACAGCGCCTAAAAATGAATCCCCAGATGCTTCAATCCATCAAATTGATGGAACTGCCGGTTGCAGAGCTGCGCGAAAGAATTGAGCAGGAACTGGAGCGCAATCCGGCGCTGGAACTAATCGAAGACAAAAGCACCGTTCCTCTGGAAGAAGCAGAAACCGGCGGCGAAAAATACGAACGTTTTGAAGCAACTTCCGACCCTGGACGGCGGATCAATGCCCAGGCATCAGAAGAACACAGGCGTTTTATCGAAGGCGTACTTACAAGACCTGAAACATTGCAGGAGCATCTATTGCGTCAGCTTCAGCTTGAACCTGTAGACAGCGATCTTCGCATAATAGCCGAAACGCTTATCCAGAACCTTGATGATGACGGCTTTCACAAGGAAAAACCGGAAACGCTTTTTGCAGAGACGCAGCCGCGCCTGAACGAAGCAAAACTATTGGTTCAGGGATTGGAACCCGCAGGTTGCTGTACCGGCAATTACCGGGAAGCGCTATCGGCGCAAATAAAAATTTCACTTGACGCTCCGGCTGAAATTCACGAACTTGAAAGGGTGCTGGAAAACCTTGAGCTTCTTGAACGTGAAAAATACAGCGTCCTTGCAAAAAAAACAGGTCTTGGCGAGGACGAGACAAGAGAGCTCTGCGATTATATTAAAACTCTTTCTCCTTTTCCGGGTCGCGCATTCGCATCAATGTCAAATAAGGTGCGTTATGTTGTGCCGGATATTAAAGTTGTAAGGGACAATAATGAGTTTACCATCAATCTGAACGACGAGGCTTTTCCGGTTCTTGGTATAAATGCAAACTTTGAAAAGTTCGGCGACAGTAAAGATCAGGCAGCGCGGGATTTTGCGCGGGAAAATATCAGAGAAGCGCGGCTGTTCATAA
>WQXC01000148.1 GCA_009785045.1 Treponema sp.
TATGAAAGTGTCATCTCGATGTATGGTTTTTCGTTAAGAAGCGGAACATTAATTTCTGTTACCGTGCCGGCAGGAGCCAACGGAGAAGCAATTAACAGCGCAGACAGGTATTGGCTTGTGGGACAGGGGAGATTTACCTTGCCGCCTTTCCATGGGCCTTTGATTGTTACCGGAACGCAGCCGCTATTGCCGGCTTGCTGTGAACTCTGCACTTGAACGCCAAGCCTTGCCAATGCGTCAAGAAGAGGAGCTGCGCTTCGCTTTTGAATCTGCTCGTCGCCTGTAAATTTGATTGGCTGCGATTGAAGTCCTGCAATCGCGAGCGCCAGATAAAGAGTTGTGCCGGAGTTGCCTACGTCGATTACAGGAGGCTCGCACGTGGATACAGAGGCACAGTGGTTTTTAAATCCGTTGTTGCCTATAACTCTCCAGCCAATAATTTTGTCACCGTCACGGCGTTCAGTAATTCCTGCGCCGAATGCCTTGCACGCAGCAAGACACGATTGGGTATCCAAAGAATCCAGCGGGTCTTTTATTTCAGTTTTTCCATCCGCAAGAGAAGCAATCAGTAATTGTCTTATTGTATGTGATTTAGAAGCAGGTATTTTAAATGTACCGGTAAACCGGCGCGGGTTAATACGAACTGTCATTTTATCGCCTTTATAATTCATCATCTTCTATTTCTAATTTTTCTAAAACGATCTCGTTCCATCTTTGCTGGATAACGTTTACCGTTTGCTGTGCGGTGCGGTTGGTTTCAAAAAAGATTTGAAGTTCTTCCAGAAAAGCTGTTTCGTATTCCTGTGCGTTTGGTTTTCCGGAAAAACTTTCTGCAATCCAGGCAGATTCAAAAATGTCCCATGCTTTTGAATAAAAAGGATCGTCTTTGACATAATCGCCTGGAATAATATTGGAAACCATGCCAGGAACTGCTTTTAAATCTGCGCAAAGCAAGGAACATTTTTCAACAAGGAATAAAAGGAAGTTCCATGCTTCATTGGGATAAGCAGTACCGGCGGAAATACCGGCATATATCGCAGAAAGGCCAACGCTGTACCTTCCTCCGGTTCCGGCGTCAGGGATTGTGGTAACGCCAAATGCGCTGTCTCCCATTTTCTCTCTTAAATACGGAATAGCTCTGGTAGAAGCGATCATCATCGCTGTTTTTCCCTGGGAAAATTCTTCAAGACGCTGCTCGCCTGTCGTTTCGAAAATATCCGGCGCAAGCAGCCCATCACGATTTAAAACACCTAAAAACGAAAGGTCATTTACAATGGCTCTGGTGTTAAGCACTGGGCTTCCTTCGTTAGGAAAAAAGTCTCCGCCTGCTGCCCATATCCAGGAAAAAATATCTCTGGACAAAGCTTGTCTGTCCTGACCGCTTAAACTTATTGCCGCACCGGATGCGTTAAAGTTCCCGCGTGTAACTGCTCTTGCGTAAGAAGTAAAAGCTTCTCTTGTTCTTGGCGGATGGTCAAAGCCGGCAGCAGAAAGAATATCGATATTATAAAAAAGCATATCCATAAAGGAAGCAAGAGGTATCGCAAGCTGCTGTGAGCCGGACTCGTAATTGGTAAAGGAATTTAACTCTGTAAGCAAACCTCCGGTAAAAAGCAGATTAGAATCACCTTCGTCAAAAAATAATATATCCGCAGCGGAATTATATGCCAGCCGGATTCGTATATCGGGATTCTTTTCTTCAAATTCCAGCAGAAGCGTTTCCATCATTTCCCTGCCGAATAAATCCTCGCAGTTTGATGAAAGATATAAATTAACCTGTTTTGAAGCGGCTTCCATCCTGAAAGAAAGGTTAATAATAAAAGGGGTAATAATCAGAATAAACAGGGCAAGTATGATTAAAAGATCCGTTCTATTGCCGGAAAGTATCGACTTTTTCAGATTTTTAAGGTAAACCTTAATCATGCTGGCTTTTTCAAGAAGGCTCATTTATACACTCTCCAATAAAATATGGCAAAGAAATCAGGCTGAAACTTCGGGCACTGTCCCCGAAGGAAAACAAACAATAGATTTTGCCAGGGAGAAAAAGTCTCCTTTTGATATTAAATCAGAATCTTCATATAATGCCTATCTGTCAAACGGCTCGCTTACGCTTGGTTTAAGAAAACCAAACTGTATTGCCTGGGTAGATATACCCGGGCAGGAATATAAGGACCATGTAATCGATGCAAAAATACGCCTGGAAAGTTTCGGCGGTTATGCTGCCACAGGAATTATTTTCCGCATTTCGCACGAAGACTCTTATTACATGGCGCTTGTTTCCAGCAAAGGATATTTCCGCCTTGATGTAATAAAAGACAACTCTCCAAAAACTTTGATAGCCTGGTCTGAAGTTTCAGATTTTAACGGCACAAACATCAACTTGAAAATAATCACTTACGGTACATTTATAGTAATCATAATAAACGGTAAATGGCTTGGAGAAGTAAATGACAATACAATATCCTGCGGACGGCTTGGACTTGTATTGGCTTCGTACGAACATGAGCTTCCCGAAGACAACTGTGAAACATATATGCCAGGCGCAAACTATGCAGTCGAAGAAATGAACAAATATGCATGTAAAGCGCGTCTTTATAATATTTCTATTGATACGCGCATTAAAGTGATAGAAGAAAATTTTAACAAATGGACTGATGATTCCAATATAAATGCAGAAAGACGTTTGCGGCTAGCAGAAACATATGCAGTTATGGACGAGCCGCTAAAAGCGCTGGATCAGATAAACAGGGCATGGAAACGAAGAAACGAAGTAATCCGCTCAGTATCCGCCGCAGAGGAGATAAGAACTAAAAGAGAATTGCTTCTTGCAGCGCGAATGTCATTTCGCCTCGGACGGCACAGCGATGCCGAAGAATACATTGATGCGATTCTTGATCAATGGCCGGATTCAGCCGAAGGTAAACTGGCATACACCGAAAAAATAAAAATTTTAAACGAATTGAACAAATTTGCAGAGTTAAAAGAATTTGTTGTGAAAAATCCGTTTAAAATTAACAAGGATATTGATTATTACATACTGGTTGCCAAATGCAACTGGGAATTGCAGGATTATGAAAACTCTGCTGAAGCATGGGATGATGCTTTTGAACTGGATCTTAAAACAGAAGATTCTGCAGGAAACGGAGTTTATGCCGCCAATGCCGCAAATGCGCATGAACTTTCAGGAAACAATGAAGAAGCGCTTGATCGTTACATTATTGCAGGGAAAATATTTCTTAACCAGGATAACATGCCCGAACTTGCGGCAGTAATTCCAAAATTAAACCTCCTTGGAGAGAAAAACTGGGAAGCGCGCGCACTTGCAGGCAAATGGGCGTACAGTATCGAA
>WQXC01000149.1 GCA_009785045.1 Treponema sp.
AAGGCAATTGTAAGAAGCAGGGTTGATTGATTTAAAAGCGGGATTCGCAGCCGTCCCAGCCCTGAAAAAACCCGCATATCATCGGTATGTGCAGATATCCCTGCCTGACCGGGACTACCGAATGTTAAAACAGGAGCTGCATTTCTGGGACGGGCAAGACCAACAATTGTGCCAATAAGCAGCAGGACAATTAAAGCGCCTGCAATCGAAAGCAGTACAATGTATAAAATCCTGGGTATTTTCTCGTTTGGAATACTAAAAATTTTCACTAACTGTAATGATAGCGTATTTTTGATGGATTGTCACGCATATAGAGGCTTTTACCCTGTTTTCCTGAAATTTTTTGCGTTCATGATAAGCATTTGCAGGCGGTTTTCGATATTGGCGAAACTTACGTCGGGGTCGTAGTCTAATGGCAGAATTTGAATGCCGGGGTAATGATCTTTTAATTTTTTGATGATTCCGCGTCCGCAGATATGATTGGGAAGGCAGCCGAATGGCTGGAGTATTACAAAAGAACGTACGCCTTGTGCGGCATAGTGCAGAATATCTGCTGCAATCAGGAATGATTCGCCGGAAAGTATCGAATGGTGCATTATGTGATCGCTTAATTTTGCAACTTCTTCCAGGGTTACATCAGGTTCATACAATGGATGCATTTTTGCAATTTTATCAGTTTGTCTAACGGCATAATCCATGAACTTATTTCCAACTTTTGCATACAGGGTGTCGTATAACGAATGCTTAACCTTAAACTCGTCTATTTCGGCAATTGTATGATTCAGGAAAAGGTGACGGTAAATACCGTACATTCGCGGAAACATTACTTCCATTCCGTTTTTTTCCAGGTACTTTTCTACTTCCTGATTCGATCCAGGATGGAAAGTTAAAAGATACTCGCCCTGTATAAGTACAGGATCCCTTAAATTGCTGCGATCATAACGTATTTTGCATAAATCTTTTATTGCTTTTTTAAAAGGTTTTATTGTTCCGTTTATTCCGCCTTTTGCAAGTCCTGCGGCGATTTCCAGAAATGCATTTTCTGTTACTTTATCTGTTTCGCCTTTCTGAAGTTCGTAAGGTCGTATCTTTCGACGAAGATATTCTAGCGCATCTGTTTGGATTATTCCCCAGACAACATTTGCATAAGTCATTGGCGTAAAGTTCATGCCCGGATGCGCGTTTTTTAGATCTGCCATATCTGTTGTGATTACCGGTACCTGCGGGAAGCCGGCTTCGTCTAACGCTTTTCTTGTCAGAGGCATGTAATTTGAAAGACGGCAGTCGCACAATACTTTTGCTGTTCCAGCAACAGTATTATCAGGATCGTACTTCCCGCTTTTAAGCGCCAGGATAATTTCACCAATTACAATCTGCGCAGGTAAGCACATGTCGTTATGCACGTATTTTTTACCCATTGCAATTGCATCTGCGCCGCCCATCGGTAAAGGTTCTGCTCTGTATCCGTCTTTACAAAGAGCAGCGCTTAAGACAAGACAGAATGCCCTTGAAGCATTTGGGATTAAAATTACTTTTTCTTTATCGGTTTTGTTTAATTTGATTGGGTATGGATCGCCAAGCGGCTTTGCGTTATGTGTCACTTTCTTGCGTCGGGTCATAACTGTTTCGATAAACGAGCGCACCCTGATTCTAAGCGGACCTGCAATTTCACTTTCGTCCATTTTTAATATTAACGGGGATTTACCGGAAATTTCGTTCATTATCCGTTCCATTTCGTCGGTGTAAACGGCATCATGTCCGCAGCCGAAACTGAAGATATCAACGTATTCAAGCGCAGGATGTTCTGCTGCGACAATTGCGCCGGAAAGTAAACGAGCATGGTTATTATTGGTTATTTCTACACGCGATTTATTTAATTGAACCTTTCCAAGATTGGGAAGCGAATCCAACGTAAGAACAGGAATGCCAAGGCTGGTAAAGTAGCGTGAAAGGTTATGATTTATATGTTCATCATATTGATAATGCCGCCCTGCGATAACAACCGCAAATTCACCTTTACGTTCTGTTTCTTCGATAATTTTTCTGCCGTTATCTGTTAAAGTACGGTTAAAATCTGCCAGTGCTTTTTCTGCTTGTTTAATTGCAGCCATGGCTGTTTTCTTTGGTATGTTAAATGTTTCTTTTACAAACCTGCATAACTGGAAATTCTGATCCCTTTTTGAAAACCAGTGACAGATTGGCGCATCCAGCGGAATGTTATGTTTATCTTCCGGGTTATTAGAAAATCTAATAGATAGAGGATAACCTTTTAACACAGGGCATGTAAAAGTGCTGAAACGCTCTGGGTTATCCGGCGGCAGCCTGTTAATCTGCGGGAAGAAAATCCTGTCTACTTTGTTTTCGATTAAGTCTTCGATATGTCCGTGAACAAGTTTTGCAGGAAAGCAGACTGTGTCAGATGCCACATATTGAATGCCTTTTTCGTACAGGTATCGCGAACTTTTTTTGGATATTTTTACTTTAAACCCAAGAGCGCTCCAGAACACTTTCCAGAAAGGCATGTTACGCCAGAAGTCCAATACGCGAGGAATCCCGATTGTTATATCTTTTGATGGCAGCAGTTGGGTAAACGGATAATCCATAAAAAGAAGTTCATCGCGCATTTTTATCATATCCGGGACAGAGTTCATTATTTTAGTTCTTGTGTTTGCCTCTTCGCGTAACGCAGGATCTTTTGGGTCACCTACAAGTTCACCGCGCTCGCATCGGTTTCCTGTAACCCATGTAAGTCCGTTAAAGAAGCGCACTAGTGTACGATTACAATTATTTGCGCAGAATAGGCAGATTAAATTTGCTTCCTGGGTGTAATCAAATTCTTTTAATGCGTCAAAACCGATAAAGCGCGAGCAGTCAGCGGGACCGTGAGGCGAAGTATAGCCATTCTCTTTTATTTCGCGCTTTGTAAGAAGTGCAACACCAATAGCGCCCATTTCTCCAGGGTAAGGAGCGCGGACTACTGATTTGCCAAGGTACTGTTCCAACGCGCGAAGAACAGCATCGTTTTTAAGAGTACCGCCCTGTACTACGATTTTTTCTCCTAGCTGCGCAGGATTGGAAATACGAACAACTTTTGTAAAAACATTTTCTACGATTGAACGGCAAAGCCCTGCCATAATATCATCGGCTTGTTTGCCGTTTTTTTGCTCTGTTATAATTGTACTGTTCATAAAAACTGTACAGCGGCTGCCAAGACGCGCTGGGCTTTTTGCATTGAATGCAGCTTCTGCAATTTTATCTACCGGGATGTGTAAAGTCTCTGCGAATGTTTCCAGGAATGAACCGCAGCCGGAAGA
>WQXC01000150.1 GCA_009785045.1 Treponema sp.
GAAACAATCATTAGTGTAGAAGGAATCATGCCGCTCATTCTTCCCCCTTGCGTGTTTTTTCTTTTTTGTACCAGTCTGCAAACATTGTAATTCCTGGTCTTAAAGCAATAAACACTACAACAAGCCCCATAATTATCGAAGCAATCTCTCTTGGAATCTGCCGTGATTGCATTAACGGCTGAGCGGATTTTAACATTCCAAAAAGAAGCCCCATAACCGATATTCCAATTGCCGTACAGTTGCCTCCAAGAGCGACTGCAATGCCGTCGAACCCGTAACCTTCGAATACAGTTAAAACACGCCCATGCGTAAAAACACCTAACGATACAACTGCGCCTGCAAGCCCCGCAAAAGCGCCGGAGATTGCCATAGCAGCAGTAATATTTGTTTTTACCCGCATGCCTGCATATAATGCAGCTTCCCTGTTGTAACCTGCAGCGCGAAGCGAAAAACCAAATGCACTTTTTTCCATTATCAAAAAATGAATTAAAACCGCTATTATCGTAAACCAAAGTCCGTCATTTAATCTGGAATTATTTGTAAGAGAAGCAAGTACAGGATTAGAAAGCGATGCAGCAGCGGGAAAGTCAGGCGTTCTGAATGTATTGCTGCCGGGAATGTTAAGCGTAATAAGCCGGTGAACAAAAAGGGCGATGTAGTTCATCATGATTGTAGTAACAACTTCTGAAACTTTATACCGCGCCTTAAAAAAACCGGCAATGCCGCCCCACACTGCTCCTGCAGACATGGCACCTAACACAGCCATACTTAAATAAAGAAACGGAACCTTCGCTGCCTCTGCGCCGGAAAAAGAAACTGCAATAAACTGCGCAGCAGTAAGCCCTGCGATATATTGCCCTTCCGCTCCAATATTAAATAATCCTGAACGCGCAGAAAACCCCATACTTAAACCGCAAAGAATTAAAGGCATTGACATAACCAGCCACTCGCCGATGTAACGCACATTCCATGTACCGCGGCGCGAATCGAATCCGGTTACTACCTGCAAAATCGCCTGATACATGCCAGCCGGATTCCTTCCAATAATCAATAAAAGCAAAGTTGCAACAAGAAAACCAAGAAGCACAACCATTGCGGAAATAAAGCCGTTAGAGCCGGTAAAAAGTTCGAGAAGTTTATTTTCTATTTTTTTTATGTTAGTCGTCAATCGCTCTTAAGTTTTGGGGAAACCCCGGCAGCTTCATTGCATCCGCAAGAGTTTCGGCGACAGCAATATTACCGTTTGCGATTTGCGCTTTTATAAGCTCCAACCTGTCTACAATATTACTGCTTAGAGCCGGATTTGCGGCAGAGTATCCAACGCCGTCAGCTTTTAAATCAAAGACGATAACTTTGCCAGTAAAGGCATCATTTTTAACAGCATTCAAAGCATACTTAACGCTGTTCTCTACCCGTTTTAACATCGATGTAAGAACGGCAGAATCTCTTGCATTAAACAAACCTTCTTCGAACTGATCGGAATCAACACCGATAGCCCAGACATTTCTGCCTGCAGCGCGGTATTCTTTGGCTTGCGCGATAGTTCCATTCCCGCTGTTTCCTGCCGCGGAAAAAATCGCATAGACACCGGAATCGTACCAGTTCATTGCCTGAATTTTAGCAAGTGCGGGTTCGTTCCAGCTTCCAACATAGTAGTCAACAATTTCTGCATCAGGGATTATCGAAAGAATTCCCTGCACATATCCTACTTCGAACTTTGTGATAACTGCGCCGGGCATTCCGCCGATAAAACCAAAGCGCGGATTTACGATACCGTCTTCCAGCGCTTTTAACGCTGCAGCAACACCGACAAGAAAAGACCCCTCATGCTCGGCATAAGCAGCCTGCATGACATTATCTGCTTCCAGCCAGTCAACATCAACTATTAAATATTTTTGATAGGGATTATCATTTGCAACTATGGACAGCGATTCGTCCCAGGTAAAACCATTTACGATGATAAGATCGTAACCTTCGTCTGTTGTCTGGCGCAGGTTGGGGATGTACATACTTTGATCCTGAGCAGTGACCCAGTCGTAAGCTGCTCCCCTTTGTCTGGGGTGCGCCCAGGAATCGCCGTAAAACTCAAGAATACCTCTCCAGGCTGCTGCATTAAAGGACTTGTCATCGACCCCGGTAGCGTCAGTGAGCAGACGCACAGTCACACCCATATCGACAATTGGACCAAGATCGGCAGTATTTCTTTGACAGGAAATTGATACTATGGAAGCAAGTACCAAAACAACACAGAAAAGTTTTTTCATATAATCCCCCAAACTAACAATGGGCCCACCCGGATTCGAACCAGGGACATCTTGCGTGTAAAACAAGCGCTCTAACCAGCTGAGCTATGGACCCAATACGTAAAAGCGGCTGATCGGAGTCGCCTTACGCTCGCAAACATCCTGATGAACAGGAATAAAGCGGCTGATCGGAGTCGCCTTACGCTCGCAAACATCCTGTTTGCTCTCTCCAGGCCGCCTTTTTTGCTAAGCGTACATCCATGTACGCTTACCCCTTCAAGCCTACGCACCTGCTTGGCTTTCAGGGGCCGCAAAAAAGTTTCGACTCCGGAATTATATGCCAATCAGAAACATAGTTTTATAATGTTAACATTATAATCTCTTAAAAGAGGTCTAGCGGCTGATCGGAGTCGAACCGACGTCACCAGCTTGGAAGGCTAGGGTAATAGCCGTTATACGACAGCCGCTTTTCTGCTATAAATACTCGCAAAAACAGCAGAAAATGTCAAGAGGGGAACAGGGTTAATATTATGGGTGTTTTTTCATGTATTGGGCAGCCATAAATAAACACAAACCAATTACTAAAAGAGAAATACCTACTATAAGTTGTAAAAACATATCAACCTCCTATCCATGATTTAATCAAATCAGCAATAGTTAGAATACCAAGTATTGTAACAACAGTCGCACCAATGTTAAATATCTGAACCACAATACTCTGTGGCTTTAGCATTACAGCTAGTATTTTATCAAGAGTATCGCTCATATGTTTTAGCAGAACCAGTTCCTCTTTATCCATACTATACAACAATACAGGTAAAAAACGCTCAATGTCAAGAGGTTCGCACACCTTGCGTCAATCACTTTACCATGTTAAGATACTTATAATGATGATAATAAAACGCATACAGATAAATTTAATCCACACTCATAAATTTTATCTACTTTTTCAACAAAACTATCAATTATCGGTAAAACA
>WQXC01000151.1 GCA_009785045.1 Treponema sp.
TAATGCCGCCAATCTTCGGCTGGCTTACTTCATTTGCAAGTTTTAAGATTTTCCCGGTTTTTATCGGCGCCTTCTTAATCGTAAAAATTATTTTGGCAGAAGTGCTGAACAGAAAGGTGGATAAAGCGAATGAAAGATATTAATAACCTTTTTACATTGATAAAAGAAGCAAAACATCTTGTTGCTCTTACGGGTGCAGGAGTAAGTACGCTTTCCGGAATTCGGGACTTTCGCGGGAAAAACGGTCTTTACAATGAAATGGATGCGGATAAAATATTTAGTATTGATTATTTTGAAAAGGATCCGTCTTTTTATTACGGTCAGGCAGGTTCATTTATTTATAATCTTGATGAAAAAGAAGCATCGATTGTTCATACTGTATTGGGAGAACTTGAACAGCTTGGGTTTTTAAAAGCGATAATAACACAAAACATCGATCTATTGCACCAAAAAGGCGGCAGTAAAAATGTTATTGAAATTCACGGCTCTCCTGTAACGCATTATTGTTTGAGATGCTCCGGGATAAAGGTTAGTTATGAAGAAGTTGCTGCTGTTGTCCGCAAGGGAGAAATGCCTAAATGTCCAAAATGCGAAAGGGTATTAAAACCTGCAATCACTTTTTTTGGTGAAGCACTTCCGTCTAAAGCGTTAAAGCAGGCAGTCACTGAATCGCAAAAAGCCGATGTAATGCTGGTTTTGGGAACAAGTTTAACCGTTTACCCTGCCGCCGGTATGCCGCAATACACTTTACGCAACAGCGGAAAAATCGTAATTGTAAACAATATGCCAACCCCGCTGGATGACAAAGCCTTTTTGCACTTTGACGATCTGGGTTCCGTCTTTGAAGAATTAAAAGAGATTCTATAGAATACAGTTTGCATAATAGGTTATTCTGCGTTATACTGCCATTTATGAAGGCAATACGGCTTTTACTTTTTACAATATTTCTTTTTTCTGCATTGAATCTTTTTTCTTCTCCGTATGACATGATCCCGGCGGGGGATCCTGTGCTTGAGGACCTTCTCTACCTGTCTCTGGAATCCGGTAATACTATTGTTTCATTTACTCCGCCGTTTGCACCCCACGAAATAGAAAGATATCTGGACACAATAGATTTTTTAGATTTATCGCCTTCTGCGCAGGAAGCTTATAACAGGATTACAAGAAGGCTTAACCCGCAGGCTTTATTAAATCTATCTGCCGACAATTATTTATTCTTGTTAAACATTAACACTACTCTGGAAGGAAGAGTACGGTTTAACAGTGATATACCCTGGTATCAGCGGTATACTAACGATCAAAGTTCGCACATTCCTGCGCTTGTATCAATTCCATTCAGGTTTTATTTTGCAGATTCCGCCCAGCTTCATTTTGAGCCTATAATTGCCGTAAACCAGTTGTTCTATAATGACGGAGAATATTTTGGAAGCAATGTTCCTCTGTATGATATAAAAAATGCGGATCAAAATATGCCCATGAGAGCTTATGTTGCTTTTGGTTCTTACTTTTGGAATTTTCAGTTAGGAAGAGATCGTTTATCTTTTGGCAGCGGGCATATGGCGAATCTTGCCTTATCGGATAATCCGCAGTTTTATGATTTTGCGCGGTTGTCTTTTTTCTCTGATATTTTTAAATATTCTGTTTTCGTCAGCCAGATGCCTATGGATATACGCGGTATATATGATACAACAGGCATAAACGAAAATGCACTGGTGCACACAACTCAGCGTTATTTTTATATGCACCGTTTTGATTTTTTATTTTTAAAAAAATTGTCTTTCACAATTACAGAAGGAGTTATGGTTGGAGACTCCGCGCTTGAACTGCGTTACTTAAATCCAATGATGGTTTTTCATTCGCTTTATTCATGGAATAATTATCCGCAATGGGAAGGAAGCAGTGATTATCCTGATGACGGCACCGGGGATATGAATGGCTCTCTTCTTTCTTTGGAGCTTAACTACAGTATTATTAAATCCTTGTCTGTTTACGGACAATTTGTAATGAATCAATTTGCCACTTCGTACAAAATCGACCGCTGGGGAACTCAGCCGAACGGTCTTGGATATTTAGCCGGAGCGCGTTATTCCGGTTCATTTAATGGATGGGGTTCAACTTTCTTTTTTGAATTTATTTACACTGACCCATACCTTTATTTAAACCCAAGTCCTTTTGCCAGTTTAATCAACATGCGGTATTTAAGCGGCGGCATAAGCAGCCTGCAGTATACATATCTTGGTTATCCGAGAGATACAATTGCAATTACAACAGGCGCACGGTTTTTTAATAGAGATAAATTGTTTCTTTACGGAGAATTTACCTGGCTGTCACAGGGTGAGCATGATATTAACTGGGACTGGGAAAACACAAAAGAAGCATATTACGAATCCACTCCTACAGGAACAGCGGAAAATAATTTTATTTTATCTTTTAACGTACGATATTTATTGAATTCATATTTAACATTCAAGTGCGGACTTTCCGGCGTTTATTCTGTCAACAATGCACACAAACCCGGCTCGAACATATTCGGCGGACAGGCAACAGCATCTGTTAGTTTTTGTTTCTGATGCATTTTGTGTACAGAGTGTGCCCCAGCATTTTTTCTGCAGTAGAAAAATCCCCTGCAGTAATTGCGTTCCGGATACGGCTTGAACTGACAGGTAATCCGCATTCCATTACTTCCGGTATAACTTCGCAGGTAATGTTAAACGAAGCGAAGAATTTTTTTATTACCGTTACATCGGTGTCAAGTTGATTGCCGCAGCGGAAATCGTTTCCAACTGCGAAATAACCCACATTGCCGTGTTTTAAAAGAATATCCAAAAATTCAATTCCCGGCATTTGCCTGAATGTTTCGGTAAAATCAATTACAATCGTTATTTGAATACCCAGTTTTTTAAACATTGCAAGTTTATCTTCAAAACTATGAATCTCTGTTATATGTTCATTGTTGCCGGTTTTATAATTCTGCCGGAATGTCACAATCACAGGGATATATTCTGCGTTATGCGAAACAACCTTCTTTATCAGAGTCTGGTGTCCCCTGTGCACTCCGTCAAAAATACCGATTGTCATAGATGAGGGTTTTCCCTGCTGCGGCAGACCGCTGTTTAAAAATTGCTGCCAATCAATTATTTGCATATTTTTTACGCACCATCGGCAGATTTTAATTCTTGCAGTTTTATTTTGAAAAGTTCGTAATCCGGGGCAA
>WQXC01000152.1 GCA_009785045.1 Treponema sp.
CAATAAGAACTACATCACCATTTCCAACTGTAAATATAGCCAATGACGCAAGCGGAAGGAGTATTGGTACAGGTAAAAGAAATACTGCAATTATAATAGCGGCAGAAGAAGCAGAGCGTCCTGGAGGAAACACATACATTTATGCAGCATTAGCCTGCGATAACTACAGTACTGCAACCGCAGATGATTGGTTCTTACCCAGTAGAGATGAACTAAACGAGCTATACAAAGAGAGAGCACATTTTGGAATATCTTCAGGTTGGTTCTGGTCTTCTTCGCAGGACAGTAGTTACGGCGCGTGGCTTCAGGGTTTCGCCAGTGGCTATCAGGACGGCGACTACAAGGACGGCGTCAGCAGTGTCCGTCCTGTCCGGGCTTTTTAACTATTTAACCCTTTAACTCTTTAAAATTTAAAGGGGGTTTTAGGGGGAAATTTTCCCCCTAAAAAATCCTGCGCCCTTCGTCTAATAAAAAATTAGTGTTTATCAATGAATTGCTGCATTGGAACTGAGTACTAGAATTTGCATTAATTAATCCCAACCTGAATATAGAAACAAAGACTGTAAAATGGTAAAATGGTAGGAAGAAAGAAAAGGAAGGAAAAATGATCAACTTATTAAATACCGGCGTATACTTATTAAACGGAAAAGATATTATCGCAGATGATGGCGATGCTGCAGCCAAGCTGGCACAGCAGGGTGTAACCGCTTCCAAAGAGCAGGCGAAAGAGGGTACGATTTCTTACGGGATTCTTGCTGCTCATAATAAGGGTAAAAGCGGCGCTTCCAGCGCAGACATGCGTAACCTTACATTGCGCTTCGATTCGCTTACTTCTCATGACATTACCTATGTTGGGATTATTCAAACTGCGCGCGCAAGCGGAATGGACAAGTTCCCGATGCCATATGTATTAACAAATTGCCATAACAGTCTTTGCGCCGTAGGCGGCACGATTAATCAGGATGACCATGTTTTTGCTCATTCTGCCGCGCAGAAATACGGCGGTATTTATGTGCCTCCTCATCTTGCTGTTATTCATAGCTACAATCGCGAAATGATGGCAGGATGCGGCAAGATGATTCTTGGTTCGGACAGCCACACCCGCTACGGCGCGCTAGGGACTATGGCAGTCGGCGAAGGCGGCGGCGAACTTGCTAAACAGCTTGTTGGCAGAACATACGATATGCCTTGCGCTCCTGTTGTTGGCATTTATTTGGAAGGCGAAGTGCAAAACGGAGTTGGCCCGCAGGATGTCGCGCTAACGATTATCGGCGCTACTTTTAATAATGGTTTTGTTAAAAATAAAGTGATGGAGTTTGTCGGCCCCGGCATTTCAAAACTTTCGATAGACTTCCGCAACGGCATTGATGTTATGACAACCGAAACTGCCTGCTGGTCATCGATTTGGAAAACAGATGATCTTGTAAGAGATTATTTAAAAGAGCGCGGAAGAGCAGGGGACTACAAAGAACTTAAACCTGTAGATGTCGCATACTATGACGGTTTTATTAAAATCGATTTATCTAAAATTGAGCCGTGTATTGCGTTGCCGTTCCACCCAAGTAATGTGTATACGATTAGCGAACTTAATAAAAATGCAAAAGATATATTAGCAAAAACAGAAGAAGAAAATAAAAAAACAGGGTTAAATTTAAACCTTGGCTTAAAATACCATGATGGCGGCGTATGGGCAGAGCAGGCGATTATAGCCGGATGTTCAGGCGGCATTTTTGAAAATATCATGGCTGCGGCAGATATAATGAAAGGTGCAAGTATCGGCAGCGGAAACTTTACAATGAGCGTTTACCCGGAAAGCCAGCCCACATTTTTAGAATTAGTTAGAAACGGCGCTGTAGAAACATTTATGAAAGCCGGTGTACTTGTGCGCGAAGCTTTCTGCGGGCCATGTTTTGGAGCTGGGGATACACCTGCCAATAACGAACTTTCTATCCGTCATGTTACGCGCAACTTTATGAATCGTGAAGGCTCCAAGCCGAACGACGGGCAGATTGCTTCTGTTGCATTAATGGACGCGCGTTCAATCGCAGCTTCTGCAATTAACGGCGGAAAAATTACAGCTGCAACAGAGATTAATGTTAAGTACGGCAAGTACAAGTTCTTCTTTGACAAAAGCGTATATGACAAACGCGTTTACGATGGTACTGGCAAGCCTCAAACAGAAAAAGAATTAAAATTTGGTCCCAATATTAAAGACTGGCCAAAAATGCCTGCATTGCCGGAAAACCTGTTGTTAAAAGTTGTTAGTTACATTACAGACCCAGTTACTACCACAGACGAACTTATTCCTTCTGGCGAGACATCGTCGTATCGTTCCAATCCGTTAAAACTAGCAGAGTTTACATTAAGCCGAAAAGACCCTGGATATGTTAAGCGAGCAAAGGAAGTATTGGAAAACCCGATTTCCTCTGCAGTTTTAGAAAAAATTAAAGGTATAGGTATTTGCTCTGGAGTAGCAGAAAACAGCATCGGTATCGGCAGCGCGATTTTTGCCAAAAAACCGGGTGACGGTTCCGCAAGAGAGCAGGCTGCATCCTGTCAGCGCGTGCTTGGCGCAAGTGCAAATCTAGCGCTGGAGTACGCTACAAAGCGGTATCGTTCAAACCTTATCAATTGGGGAATCTTGCCGTTTTTAATCACCGACGAAAACGCTTTTAAATTGGACAGCTATATTTTCTTTCCTGGGATAAAAGCAGCAGTTAAAGAAAAGAAAGAAGAAATTATTGGTTATGTGTTAGGTGACACTGTAACAGAGATTAAAGCGACATTAGGCGAATTGACAGACGCAGAAAGGCAAATTCTGATAGACGGTTGTTTAATAAACTACTACGCAAGTTAAAATTATCCGCGGATTAAGATGAGCTTTCTACCAAAACCTCCGCGTCTTTCCGCGTTAATCTGCGGACTATTGTCTTGCCCGATGCCTATTAACTGTTTCCCTGTTAGCCAATAACTGCCTGTTATCGGGGAACTCTACAAGACCTTCATTTAAAATTCGCTCTGCTTCGTCGTAATTTTTTTTGTTCCATTCGGAA
>WQXC01000153.1 GCA_009785045.1 Treponema sp.
AGGGGAGTATCTTAACAAAATCCCCGCATTACCCCAAAACACCCATCTTTTGCTCTGTGATATTTAGAAGTTCCTCCACACTTGAAGTACCGTGTTTTTCTGCGGACATTAAAACAAGTTTGCCGCAGGTCATGGCATCGTCAAGAGCATTGTGCGCTTCGTAGATAATGCCAAAGTTTTTTGCCAATGCTTTAAGAGCGTGCGATTTTAAACCAAACCATGTGCGGCGGGAAAGTTTGCATGTGCAAAAATAGGGGATTGGCGGTACTGGAAGATCGTACCATTCAAGTACAGCTTCAAGCACACCCATATCAAAAGATGCATTATGCGCGGCAAGAGGTAAGTCACCGATAAAAGGTTTTATGCTGCTGTCCCAAAGTTCGGAAAATCTTGGCGCGTCTTTAACATCATCTACGGTTAAACCATGAATTTTAGTAAAGTCCGGGCGAATGTATAGTTTAGGAGGCCTTATTAGTGAATAGAAAGTGTCAATTGCTTTTCCGTCTTGAAACTTAACAAGACCGATTGAGCAGGCGCTTTCCTGCGAATACTTTGCTGTCTCAAAATCAATCGCTGTAAAGTTCATACCGGATAATTTACCATAATACCAGTTTTTATGCTATATTTAGTTATGGACACCTTTGGAATTGGATTGGATTTAGGCACAACAACCATACATGCTCAGCTTGTTAATATAAAAAAAGCCGAAGTAATAGATACGTTTTCCGCTTTTAATAATCAGCGTGAATTCGGCGCCGATGTAATAAGCCGGATAAGCGCGGCACAGAACGGTAAATTAAATGAATTATTCAACGCTGTAAATAATCAAATAGAAAGCATATTACAGCACTTTATTCAGAAATATAGTCTTCCTGCTATTGATCAATGCGTCGTCAGCGGAAACACAACAATGCTTCATCTTTTTTGCCGCGCTGATCCTTCCGCGATGGGGCACTCTCCGTACAGACCTGTGTTTCTGGAGGAGCGCAGCTTTGCAGGCAGTGAACTTTCGCTTTCTGTTAAAAACATTACACTGCTGCCGGGAATATCGGCTTTTATCGGCGCGGATGTAACCGCAGGTCTGGCTTTTACAGATATTACGAACAGGGGAGAAGATTCGCTTTTTGTAGACATCGGAACAAACGGAGAAATTGCTGCATGGAAAGAAACCGAAAAAAGTTTATTTTGCTGTTCCACTGCAGCGGGACCGTGTTTTGAAGAGGCGGAAATTTCCTGCGGTTTAAACGCCGCTAATTTTATTGATGCAATCGCAGAAATGAAACGTAATGAAATTATCGATAAAACAGGCGCGTTAAAAGAAAAGTATGCACAGACTGGTTTTCCTGTAACAGATAAAAATATAATAACTCAAAAAGATGTGCGCCAGTTTCAGTTGGCAAAAAGCGCAATTTACTCAGGTATCAAACTGCTTTGCAAAACTGCATCTCTGGAGTTAGGTAAAATCGGCGCTGCTTACATTGCCGGAGGATTAGGTTATTATCTTAACTTTGACAATGCCGCTTTAACAGGGCTTTTACCGCATGAATTAACCGGCAAAGAAACAAAAATAAAAACGGAAGTCTGCGGAAATACAAGCCTTAAGGGAGCGGTAAAATATTTGTTCGACCCGTCATTTATTACCGGCTGCAAAGATATTATTTCTCATGCCAAAACAATCGACTTAGCCAACGATAAATATTTTACCGCTGCGTTTACGCACAATTTGTGGTTTCAGGAAAATTAATAAAAAGCTCTGCAAACATCTGCGGCGGTTGCGGCATCCGGAGTGTAAGCATCGGCGCCGATTTCGTCCGCAAAACTTTGAGTTACAGGAGCGCCTCCAATCATCACTTTTACCTTGTCGCGCACCCCAGCGTCCACAAGAGCATCAATTACTTCTTTTTGAGCAGACATTGTTGTTGTAAGAAGCGCAGAAAGACACAGTACTTTTGCGTCAGTTTCCCTGACTTTGTCGACTACAACCTGAGTATCGCAATCAACGCCGAGATCTTCAACTTCGATGCCTTTGCCTTCTATCATCATTTTTACAAGATTCTTACCTATGTCATGTTGATCGCCCTTTACTGTGCAGATTATTGCCTTGCCAACAGGCTGAATACCCGCTTTTGCAAGAGCAGGCTTGAGAGCTTCGGTCGCTTTGTTCATAGCGCGGGCTGCAATTAATACTTCCGGCACAAATACTTCGTTCCGTTTAAACTTACCGCCTACGATATTCATTCCGTCCATCAATGCATTTTGCAGAATATCTGCAGGCTGAGCTCCGGCATCCAGCGCTTTTTGTACAGAACCTACTATATCCTTGGCTTTTCCTTTTTGAAGAAGTTCTGAAATCTCATTAAAAATTTCGTTGTAATCAGACATATATTGCTCCTTAAATTTAGATGCTTCAGCTAATATTATATACTATTTTAGCTATTAATGGTATAATTGTTTATGAAGAAAAGAACATTATGGATAGTATTTTCTGTCTGCATGACAGTTTTTCTTATTTCGGGGCTGTTCTGTGTCTTTAACCTTGATGTTTTCAGCATGAAACCTTTCCAGCAGACTACGCTGCTTGAATCGCCGGCTATGGCAAAATATGAGCGGGATGGAAATTTATACGTTATTGACAACGGCTCGTTTCGTCTTATTTGTTTGGAGCCGGATGGAAATATACGTTATACAATTACTGTAGATAAGTTCAAGGAATATATCCGCATTGTAGATGCGGTTATTGATGAAGCCGGAAACCTTTACATGTATGCGATTGAAGCGGAGTACGATGCCCTGCTTACAAAACGCGATATTATAAGAAAATATGATAACCGCGGAAGATTTGTAAAAGATATTTATAGTTTAACTTATAGTGATGTGTACAGTAACCCGCGTCTGTTTTATCAATTCGGTTCATTCCGGTACGATAACGGGATAATTACTTTTTCACAGACAGA
>WQXC01000154.1 GCA_009785045.1 Treponema sp.
GCAGCGCACTCGTAACGCGCAGGTCGGGGGTTCGATTCCCCCTCTTGGCTAAATATTTGCATTGACAATGAAAATATCAGATAACCAATAAATTAACATTGATTATAAATCGGGGAATCGAAGGGTTTAGCCCGCCGTAAGGATTAGGCGCCATGGATGGCGCCGGCAGGGCTAAACCCCGGCCTGGAAGCCTGAGGCACGATGCCGAAGGCTGGAAGGCGATTCCCCCTCTTGGCTATTCCCCCTCTTGGCTAAATATTTGCCATATAGTCTGCTGCTGCTTTTTCTGCGTTCTCGAATTCACTATGGGTAACATGCTCTTTAATTGTTTCCAGAACAGCTCTTGTCTCTTTGGAACATTTCTCCATCCCGGCAATAATGTCCAGAACGCCTTTTCTATCGTACTCCGCAGCCATTTCAACAATAGTTTGCAGCTTTTTGTATAAACTATTTTTATCCTCATCCGGATAATCATCTGTCTTGCGTTCTTCTTCAAGTTTTTTCAGCATCGATCGCAATTCGTTTAAAAAACCAAGAGAGGATTCTTCTATCAGGCTGATATTCCGCTCACGTCCTGCCGTTTCCAGTTTATATGCAGAATTAGAAAGAACTGTTTCACCGATATTTCTTAAAGAGCTCTTCATACCATGAACGAAAACCGTAAATTTCCGCAAGTCATCATCGTTTTTAAGCCAGCCGTCTTTTTGATACAGTCTTTCCAGAAAAGCCAGTGTTTTACGGATGTCTCTGATAAAAGATTCCATCAGTAATGGCTCTGCCTGCGGCTGCTGGGATTCGCCTGCAGCCTCCTCACTCGCCTGCCTGTAAGCAGCTTCAATAACTTCCGGCGGCTGTTTGTCGCGTATATATTTATTTAAAATAAAATTTAAATGCCGTATATCTATCGGCTTGGAAATAAAATCATCAAACCCGTTCTGCAGAAAAATATCCGCCTGCCCAACCACTGCGTTTGCTGTTAATGCTACAATTGGATATGTATACCCCAAATCACGCATATATTTTGTTGTTTCCATTCCGTCCATTTCCGGCATCATGTGATCCATAAACACAATGTCATAAATCATGCCGCTTTTTATCCTGTCAACCGCTTCGCGTCCGCGCATAACAGTATCAAGTTTTAACATATACGGTTTTAAAAGACCCATGGCAACAATTAAGTTTGTTTCAACATCATCAACAATCAAAACACTTCCGTACGGCATTGGATCGCGTGTTATCTGGCTCTTTTGCATATTAGGAACAAAATTCATGCGGAACTTTTTTAAGTTATCCGCTAATTCTTTGCCCAGAACATCTGTATCAACAATTTTTTGCGGCAGCCGGATAACAAACAACGTACCAACATCGGGTTCGCTCTCTACATTAATAGTACCGTCCATATAGCGTATCAAGTGACGTGTAATAGCAAGACCCAGCCCCGTACCCTCGACAGTGCTCTTTTCAAGATTAAAACGGGAATACTCATCAAACAACTTACTCAACTGCTCTTTTGTCATGCCATGACCTGTATCCCTGACACCGAAAACAAGCGCTTCGTTTTCCCAGGAAATCGACAGCGTGACCTTGCCGGAATCTGTATATTTAAATGCATTACTCAGCAGATTATTTAATATTTGCTTGATACGAAGCGCATCGCCGATTAATTTTGACGGAATGTTTTCATCTATCTGGAGTTCAAATTCAATGGATTTACTGTCTATCCGCATCATATTAAGATGCACAGAATCATTAATTAAACTTGCAACAATATATTCGGAGGATTTAATATCAACCTTTCCGGCTTCAATTTTAGAAAAATCCAGAATGTCGTTAATAATACCAAGAAGTAAATCACATGAACTATGTATTTTATCCAACCCTGCTTCTGTATCTACCGACAATCCCCTTTGCATCATCAGAATATCCGTGATACCCAGAATCGCATTCATGGGTGTGCGTATCTCGTGACTCATGTTTGCCAAAAAGGTCGACTTGGAGTGTGATGCCGCAAGCGCTTCTTCAGTTGCATTCATCAGCCGCAGAGTCATTTCGTTACGCAGGACACTATTCACAAACAAAAAGCTTACCGTTCTAAGAACAGCTTCTTCCGATAATGAAAAAACCCGTTCTTTCCTGCAGTCGCCGAAACTAACGAAACCCCAAAATTTATTATATATAAAAACCGGAATAACTATTATAGAAGCAATGTGCTGCGCCTGCAGACGTTTACGTTCGGCAGCCGGAAATTTCCGCACAATACCGTTAACGCATTTATTGATAGACAGTTTATCATACCAGTCTGGAGGAAAAGAATTAATATCTAGATTTTCACTTTCCTGCTGTTGTTTAAAATCACTCGACCATTCAAAAATTTTTAAACATCGGCTTTCTTCGCTGGTTTCGTTATTTTTCCAGATATGCACACAGTCAAAATATACTGCAGTACCTACAGTATCCATGGCTTTTAATAAGTTATCTTCAAAACTGCTGATATCATGATTCGGCGGATCCACGATAATTTCATTAATTGTTTGCAGCAGCTTAAAATGCTCACGCATATCGCGTGTGTATCCGATCAAAACATCGTCATTACCGTATTTAGCCCGGACAAGCGTGACTTCTGATGGAATTAGAGTATCATCATCGGGCATCTTATGCATCCAATCGAAGCGGCTATAACCTTCTTCAAACGCCTGATAAACATAGCGGATAGCTTTTTCTACAGAGCGTTGTCCGTCGCTTTGGTATTCCGGTGAACAGCATTTTAAAAATCTTTTGATATATTCCTGCTTGTTTTGAAAACCGTACAGTTTAACTGCAGCTTCATTGCAGTCTATCGTATTATAACTCTTGTCCCATATTTGAGC
>WQXC01000155.1 GCA_009785045.1 Treponema sp.
CGGAAGATTTGTAAAAGATATTTATAGTTTAACTTATAGTGATGTGTACAGTAACCCGCGTCTGTTTTATCAATTCGGTTCATTCCGGTACGATAACGGGATAATTACTTTTTCACAGACAGAAAAAGATAAAGTTACCCTTTACCAGTTCGATGTGTTCAGGGAAGAGCTGCGGGCTACGATTTTTCAGGGAGATACACCCGGAGGAAAAATCGATGATTTCCTGATTGCACAGCTTACATTAAAAGATATGCAGAATTTTGCATATGTCCAGCGCGATGGTGATATCTACGAAGTAAAAGACGGTGGCGCTCCTGAGCTGCGCGCTTCATTTAACTGGAGTCTTAAAGACGGCGGAATATTTCCGTGGTACATTTTTTACGATGTGCAAAGCTGGAGGAGATTCCGCGCCGAAAGTCCGCCTCCGGGCGATACTCTGGTTTTCTTTGATATGGCATCCAATGCGCTGTTCCGTATTACAGATGACAGCTTACAGCATGTTGTTCCGGAAGAGTTTTTTGAACCGTTAAAAGTTAGAGGTGAATTACCTGCGCTTAAAGGTTTTGGTTTTTATATGCAAACTTATGCCGGTGTTTACGGCGATGTAGTGTGGATGTATGATGGTTTTAATTTTACTACTTTTGATGATGAGCTTCTGCTTCCGTTAAATGAAAGATCGCATATTGCGGCAGTTTGGATTTCTTTAGTGCTTGGAATCCTTTCTCTTGCTGCCGGATTATGTGTCTTTTTTGTTAAAATATTAAACCGGTATATTTCGCTTTTCATTAAACAGTCTGTTATTATAATTCCTTTGCTTATTATTGCTTTTTTTATTGTGTTTTCCGTAACATTTAATACTATGACAGAAAAGCTTAACGACGCTTTATTCAATGAAATGATAGCTATTGCCGTCGTGTCTGCCAAACTTGTAGACGGTGACAGTATCGATAAAATTCAATCGATTAAAGATATTCACAGCGATGAATATAAACAGCTTTCCAGGCTTGTAAAAGAAGTTGTAGGGTATAATGCAGATCCCTGGAATAAAGGTTTTTATGCCTCTATCTTTACTGGTGATAGTTTTGAATACGTTGTGGCAATTTCCTGCGAGGAGTGGAATCTTTTCCGTCCGGACGAAAAGCTGGAAGGCGAAGATTATGATATATTCATGAGCGGAACGCCTGTCGCAGGTATTTATGAATTATATAACGGAGACTGGGCTGTAGCCGACGCTCCGATTTATAATAGTGCGGGCGAAATTGCCGGTATGTTCGAAGTCGGGCTGGATATGACCGGTTACGAAATAAGCAATGCAAAAATAAAATTACAGGTTTCTCTTATTGTTGCAGCTGTATGTCTTGTTATTATGCTGGCGCTTAGTTTTCTTGTTTTCGCCATTGTACAGCAGCTTTCTGCAGCCGGCAGGGTGCTGAGCTCAATTGCTTCCGGAGACCGTACAGCCAGAGTACAATATGTTGCACATGACGAACTTGGCAAGGTAAGCAACGGCCTTAACAGCATGGCAGAAGAACTGCAGGGTCAGTTTGATCGCATAACAAGCCTAAATGAATCAACAATCCGGTTTGTTCCCTTGCAGTTCATGGAACACCTGGGTGTTTCGGACATTACAAAGATGAAACTTGGCGATAACGTGCAGCGGGACATCAGTATATTATTCTTTGATATACGTTATTTTTCCGTTAATTCTGAGATGATGACCGCGCAGGAAAATTTTATATTTATTAATAAAGTTCTGGGTATAGCAGGGCCGATTATCCGCAAGCATAACGGTTTCGTTGATAAATATATCGGCGATGCTGCAATGGCGCTTTTTGTTAACGGTATAGATGCTGCGCGCGCCGGAATTGAGTTGTTTCAAAAACTTGTAATTGATGAAAATACCAGAGTACAAATTGGAGTAGATGGAATTAATATCGGCGTTGGAGTGCATACAGGTTCTGTCATGATGGGAATTGTCGGCGAAAACGAGAGGCTTTCCAGTACGGTTATTTCTGCAAACGTAAACCTTGCATCACGCATTGAAGGTCTTTCAAAACAAACAGGTTCCGGACTTCTTATATCCAGAGATACATTGAATCAGTTAACAGGCAATGAATCTGAATTTAATTATAGATTTATTGGTATGGTTCAGGCTGCGGGTGTAAATGTTGTTGTTGGTTTGTTTGATATGATGGATGCGCTTCCGCCTAAAGATAAACACATGCGGCTTATTACTAAAACAATGTTTGAATCTGGCGTGCGAAAGTTCCATATGAAGGATTATGCTGCTGCTATCGAACGCTTTGAAGAAGTTGTTAAGACGGATCCTGACGATATCTGCGCTGTTCATCACCTTGCGGATGCAAAAAGACATCTTGCAGATCCATCTATGTCAAGCGTGTTTGTTTTTGGCAGAAAATAATTGAGAAAAAGGTAACCGTGTTGGGTCCGTTGTTATAACTGATACCGGCTGCCTTGCTCAATTGTGTAACATCAATCCCTGCGGCTTCAATGGAGTAAATCTTTTTCTCCGAGAAAGAGCAAGGTGACGGGAATGCGCATGTTTTACAGGTTGGGCACGCTCCCGCGCCGTAGACAAGAACATCACCCATTTGGTTTTTTACTTTTTCAGTCAGTAATATGTGAAGTTCTCTGCCCTTTGTCATGCCGTCGTAATCAAAAGAATCTTCTATATCATGCTTTGTCGTAAATACAAATAATTTATCGTACGAAAGTATTTTTTGTTTTTGTTCTTCTAAACTTTCACAGGCAGGCGGGCAAGTCCACGATTTATTGTAATTCCCGCAGGCATTTGCCTTGCAG
>WQXC01000156.1 GCA_009785045.1 Treponema sp.
CGTTGTCTGTTCGATTCTTGTGCCCGGCGCTTCGATGTTATAGGAGTTTTTTACAAGTACCGGCGTTCCTGTTTTCATGCAGGGCTGCATTGCCCTTGGATGAAGTACCTGCGCGCCAAAGTATGCGAGCTCTGCCGCTTCATCGTACGTTACATGCTGAACCGGCTTTGCGTTTTTAACAATCCGCGGATCTGCTGTAAGTATTCCGTCAACATCTTTCCAAACCTGAACTTCTTCCGCTCTGCAGGCAGCGGCGATCATTGTAGCTGAAAGATCCGAGCCGCCGCGGCCAAGTGTTGTAATACTGCCTTTTGCGTCTTTTGCAAGAAAGCCTGTTACAACAGGAAGCACATTGCCTTTTATTTGCTGTAATACTTTTGCAGGAATTAAATCCCAGCTTTCTTTAAGTAATTCTGCCTGGGTGTAATTTGAATCCGAAAGAAATCCGAGCTCCCATGCGTCAAATGCTCTTGCATTCATGCCGGTCGATTTTAAATATGCTGCAGCTATCCGCACGCTAAGCCTTTCGCCGAAAGAGACAAGATAATCTTTTGTACGCGGAGTTAATTCTCTGATTAGAGCAATACCGGATAACAGACGCGTAAGTTCGTCAAGAAGTATTCCAATTTCTTTTTGAACAGGAAGCTTCAGATTTTTTACAGTTTCCTGATGAAGCTTCGCAACATTTTTAATTTCTACTTTTCCTTCTTTTAATGCCAAATTTCCGGCTTCAAGCAGATGATCTGTTGTGTCTCCCATAGCGGATAAAACAAGAGTCGGTTTTTTTGACATTTGTGTTTTTACAATTCCGGCAACATGGCGCAGACGCGCTGCGTCCGCCACGGAGCTTCCGCCGAATTTCATTACTATCATTTTTTTCTCCCGATGCAGACTGAAAAACCTGTTAGATTTCTGTTTTAATAAAAGGTTTTTCCAGTTGTCTCATTCTGTAAGCTGAATAAAGTTCTTTTCCAAAAGCTGTAATCTCCCAGATTTCATCTTCGCCGGAAACTTCATCTTTATTTGTGCATCTGACGAGCTTTAACATGGAAAGGTCTGCCATTATTTTCTTTATGGAGTTTGACGGAGTAGGGTAGTCTTTACGGACAGGTTTTTCCAAATCAGGATTAAGGACTGTTCCCAAAAATCGAGACACTTCTGCTGTAGTCTTACCTACCGATAATTCCGGAACCAGTAACTTAAATACTCTAAGATAACGGAACTGCCTGCTGTTTTCCCAATTGTCACCTGTCATGTAATAAAAACTTAATGTCACTTTATTTAAGGCAAGAACCTTAAGCGCATTCTTCATTTGACCGCGCAGCTTGTTCATAATTTCGCCGTCATCGAGTTTTACCTGACGCTTAAGATGTTCGTTCTCAGTTGAAAGCCGCGAAAGTTCATTAGCAACAGATGGTGTAATTGCCTGATCTCCCCTGACCCAGCCGCATTGCGGAGCAAGGTTCATCTGCTGAATAAGGAGACTTTGCAATTTTAAACAAAGATCTGTCGTGTTCAGCCAGGTTTCATGCGTGCCAGCCCGCAGCTTATTCTTAAAACTATCCAGTTTTTTTATAAGCGGCGCATCTTTTTCTTTCTTTGTTGCTTTCCAGCGCGCTTTTTCATCAATGATGAGGGATAATACCTGGATGTTTTTCTTGCAGGCGATTTGATACTCCATCTCCAGGAGAGAGGTTTTTTCCCCTGCAAGGACAAACCTGTGAGCCGTGACGGCAATAAAGTAATCGCATTCTTCTATAATTTTTGATAGAAGCTGTTCATAGTTCTTTGCCGAATTGTCAAGGTATTCCGCTGTTACCGGAATATGACCCAATTCCATAATAATACGGTGGACTTCTTTTCGTTCATTTTTAAGGTCATCCAAAGTCGAACCGATAAAAATGTGGTACTTCATATTAGTATTATACATAATTTTAACTAATGGGGCAATGGACTGTAATGCCCGAATTTGCTATTATTTTGCCATGATTGGCTTTCTTATCAGAAAAACTCTGTATGACTTATGGGATAATATGTTCAAGGTTATCCTGCTTAATCTGGGTTTTTTCGTTTCCACTGCGATTTTGCTCCTTCCTGCATGGGTTCCGGAACTCTTTCGTTCCGAAGCAGTAATGATGGCGTTTGCTATTCTTGGAACCCTTATTTGTTCCATCTATCTGGCTGCTGCCTCTTTTGCCATTAGAACAATTTCAGATTATGGAACCTTTACTTATGGCGAGTTTTTTAGATCATTCAAAACTGCATGGCCTGCAGGTGTTGCAATAGCAGTATTTGTGATTCTTCTATATATAGTGGTTACAATTGTTATTCCGTTTTACAGCGGTATGGGTTCTATTGCCGGTCTGGTTTTATCGGCAGTTGTTGTCTGGGTATCGATATTTGCTCTTCTTTCGTTCCAGTTCTATTTTACAGTTTATGTCAGGCTTGGCAGGAATATTATTAAAGCTTTTAAAAAATGCATGTTAATTTCATTGGACAATACCGGTCTTGCGGTTTTTTTATTTATACACAATATTATTGCCTTGTTAATTTCTGTTATATTCGTTTTTATGTTTCCAGGACCTGTAGGTGTTCTGCTTTATCTTGATGAAGCGCTTCGCTTGCGTCTTTTAAAATACGACTGGCTGGAAGCCAACCCGGACGCAAATCGCCGGAAGATTCCCTGGGATGCGCTGCTTATCGATGAACGTGAAAAAACAGGTACCCGTACTTTAAGAAACTTTATTTTTCCCTGGAAAGATTGA
>WQXC01000157.1 GCA_009785045.1 Treponema sp.
ACAGTCGTAACAAAAAACATGGAAAACGGAAACATCCCAAAAGAAATAATATCAAAGCGGCGCATATCTTTTACCCACTGCGGAAGATCAGATGAATTAAAAGTTACTGTCGTTGTGTTTGTGCTCTGGGCTTCCGCCTGATACAGCGGAGTTAATAAAAGAGAAAAAATAAAAAACAGAAAAAATAATTTTTTCATTAAGTTATTCCTGTTCCTTAAAAATTGCGCTGCCTATTCTTAATAAATTGGCGCCTTCTTCGATCGCAATTTCAAAATCATTCGACATACCCATGCTAAGGCATGCCCAGTTTTCCTTTGAAGGAAAACGCTTTTCCAGTTCTTTCTGCGCTTTTTTAAGCTGCCTGAAAGATGACCGGATTATAGCAGTATCTGTTGTATAAGGCGCCATGGTCATTAACCCCGCAGGTTTAAGCCCGGCGCTGCCTAAAACAAATTCAGCCGCCTTAAAAAGCGAATCTAAATCCTTAAACCCGCTCTTTGTTTCTTCTCCAGTGTGCAGTTCCAGCATAACTTCCAGCGGCTCATGCCTGATAAGCGAATGTTTGGCAAGCTCAAACAGAAGCTCTTCTCTGTCCGCAGATTGAATGCAGTCAAAAAATAAAGCAGCCTGTTTTGCCTTATTCCGCTGCAGGGATCCAATTAAATGAAGCCGCGCCCCAAGAAATTCGTTTTTAAAAGCAGTAAATTTTTCGGCAGCTTCTTTAACCCTGCTCTCTCCAAAATAACGAATACCGGCGCTGAACGCTTCTTTAATTTTATCGACAGGAACAAACTTTGATACACCCATCAAGGTAATTTCGTCCCGTTTCCTGCCTGCACTGTCACAGGCCTTTTGTATACGCGCTTCAAGTCTCGCTATGTTTCCGGAAATTAACATTACTTCTTCTATAATCGCACATTCTGTATGGATTTTGCAAGAGACAAAAATGTCCCGTAATCCAGTTTTTCTGCGCGTTCGTTGCCATTTAGTGAATTTTCCCTTAAAACAGAATCACATATATCCTGTGTTTGCAGTTTTCCGAACCGCGAAGAGAGGAAAGTAGTCAAGTTATTTTTAACGGTCTTTCGCCTGGAAGCAAAAAGAGATCTAACAAGCTGATAAAAAACAACAGGATGTGCTTCTGAGCCGTTACTTTCCAGCAAAACGCCCATACTATCAACATTTGGCTGAGGATAAAACGACGAAGGTTTAATTACCATTAGCGGCTTAACCCTGTAAACAGATGCGCACATTACCGAAAACGACGAATAATCCGCAGATCCGGCTTTTGCAGCCATGCGCAAAGCAACTTCTTTTTGAACAGTAACTACCATGCGGGAAAAAATACAGCCTTTTTCGATAAAGTCTGCCAATAGCGCAGCGGCTACATTGTAAGGAAGATTACCCAATAGAAATTGCGGTTTACTATGACTTGTCCACGTTTTTAAAACATCACCTTCAACAAGATTAAAACAATCATTTTCGCAATATATCTTTTTTAGAACACGGATAAAACCATGATCGATTTCGAATGCTTTAACTTTTAATCCTTTTTCCAGAAGCAGCGCAGTCATGGCGCCAAGACCAGGGCCTATCTCCCACACCTCATCTCCGGCTTGAGCGCCAAGTTCCTGAACAAGAGACTGCCTAATCTGCGGATTTACCAAAAAGTTCTGTCCAAACTTTTTCTGCATCCCTAGTTTTTCCTGTTCAAGAAAAGCGCGTAATTCAAGAGCCGAATTATAATTTATCACCATGGAAACGGTTCCGGTTTTAAAAGATCGCTGCGGCGTTTATATTCCAGCGCGATAATAAAAAGCGAAAGAACAAGAGAAATTATAAGTATCAGATAAGGGTTTGCGCCAATACCGGGAACATTACCTGCAACCGAAGCTGTTGTCTCCATCATCCTGTACAAAAGATATAACGGATAATTTAACAAAGCGGAAAGAGAAAGCAAATTTAAAACAAGCCAAACTATTGAACCTATCATAAAAACAGTTGTAAGAGGCACTATTAAAAGTCCTGCGATAATTCCAATCGGCGCAATTGTTCCAAAAACAAAACTGCACACTCCTGCTGTCGCCAAAAATGCGCCGCACGAAAGCGAAAGCGGCTGCAAAAGAAAATCGGGAACTTTGCCTCCCAGAATGTAAGATATCGCTTTACCGGTTAACAGAATGCCAATAAGCGCCAGATACGAAAGAATAAACGAAAGAGAGTTTCCTGCCGCAGGTGTTATAATTATCTGAATTAAAAAAGAAAGTGATAAAACAGACATTGCATTTTTTGGAAGAGCGCCGATAATGGCAAGAACTCCCAATACATACATAAGAGCCGAACGATTAAGGCTAGGCATTGGACCGACAAGAAAACAATAAAGTATAATGATAACAGCGCCTGTTATTGCAGATACCTTAAGACCAAGCGGTCTTTTTAAAAGAAACGAAATAAGCGCTGTTAATATTGCAAGGTGCATACCTGACAATGCAAGAATATAAGACAAACCTGCGCTTCTGTACATTGCTGTAAAACTTGAATCAAGATTATCCCTTACTCCCAAAAGTAAAGCGAGGGCAAGTCCGCCCCAGGGTTCTGCGTTAAAACGGTTGATTAAATTTAATCTGATACCTGTGCGTTTACGTTCCAGCGATGATGCAGGTTTAACAATATGCAAAGATTTTGCACTGAAAGAATACCCGCGATCGCCTGAGCG
>WQXC01000158.1 GCA_009785045.1 Treponema sp.
ATTGCGGTGCGCTTCCCATTTTTTGGCAGTACACGGCATAACTGATACAGAATATACTTTAGCGGGATCTACTCCGGCTTTCCCTGCCCAATAAGCCTTAATCATCGCGCCCATCATCTGCTGTGGCGACTTTGCCGTTGAAAAATTGGGAATCATGTCGGCGTAATATTTTTCCATATAATCAACCCATGCCGGACAGCATGAAGTAATCAATGGAATTGGGCTGCCTTTTTCATTTAACCTTTTAACAAGTTCTGTGCCTTCTTCCATGATTGTAAGGTCAGCGGAAAAATTTGTATCAAAGACAGTTTTAAAACCAAGTTTACGCAAAGCAGCGTATATTTTCTTTGTAAAGACAGTTCCGGGAGGAAGACCAAACTCTTCGGCTAACGCGACTCGTACAGCGGGAGCGATCTGCACAACAGGATGTATTTCTTCGTTTTGCAGCGCTTTCCATACTATAGCGGTATCGTCGCGTTCATAAATAGCGCCGACCGGGCAATGCGCCGCGCACTGGCCGCACTTAATGCACGGACTATCACCTAACGGAGCGTCTGCCGCGCTGGCTATTTTTCCGTGTATGCCTCTTCCAAGGAATTCCAATGCCCAGACATTCTGTACTTCCTGACAAACTTTTACGCATCTTCCGCAGCGTATGCATTTTTCAGGGCAAAGAACAATCGCAGGGTTGGAATCATCAACAGGGATATCATTCCTTACACTCTGGAAAGGAGCTTCTCTAAGCCCAAACTCAGCGGCTAAATCCTGAAGTTCGCATGACTGGTTACGCGGACATTGCAGACATTCATTTGGATGGTTCGATTGAATTAATTCCAATACAGTTTTTCTTACAGTGATAATTTCAGGATCATGGGTAATTATATTCATGTTAGGTTCACACGCCGTACAGCATGCGCGGACCATCTTTGGAGATCCGGCAAGACGTACAATACATATACCGCATGATGCCCATGGATCCAGATCCGGATTGTAACAGAGCGTAGGAATTTTTATATTTACCATTTCCGCGGCATCCAGAATTGTTGTTCCGGGTTTTACTTCCAATGTTTTACCGTTTATTGTTACGTTAATCATAATAACTCCTGTTTCGTGCAGCTGACTAGCTGCACATTAAAATCGAAAATGAAACGAAGTTTCATTATTTCCCCCCATTAACCTTTTAATACCGCGTTGAATTTACATACAGCCATACATTCACCGCACTTGATACAATCCGCCTGATTAATAATGTACGGCGGCTTTTTCTTGTCAGGGTATTTGGCGGCATCTTCTGCAACAATACAGTTCGCAGGACACTTTTTCGCGCAAAGACCGCAGCCAATACATTTTGGCGCGTCAATTGTAAAGCTTAATAAATTCTTACACTTGCCTGAACGGCATTTTTTATCAAAGATGTGTTCCATATATTCTTCGCGGAAACTCTTTAAGGTTGACATTACTGGATTCGCTGCTGTACAACCGAGCATACAAAGCGAAGCTTTTGTCATCGCGTGTCCGATTGAATCAAGTTTTTCTATATCCGCTTCGTCGCCTTTTCCGTCCGCTATTTTTTCCAGGATTTTCAGGATTTGTGTAGTTCCAATTCGGCACGGAGAACATTTACCGCAGGATTCTTCTACACAGAATTCCATATAAAAGCGCGATACGTCCACTACGCAGTCATCTTCGTCCATGACAATCATGCCGCCGGAACCCATCATTGAACCGTTAGCTGTCAATGATTCAAAATCTATCGGGACATCAAGGTATTTTTCGGTAAGAATGCCTCCGGAAGGGCCTCCTGTCTGCACTCCCTTGAATTTTTTGCCGCCTTTAATGCCGCCGCCAATGTCAAATACAATGTCTCGTAATGTGGCGCCCATTGGAACTTCTATAAGGCCTGAGTTTTTTACCTTGCCTGTAAGGGCAAATACTTTTGTTCCCTTGGATTTTTCCGTACCAATCTTCGCAAGCCACGCTCCGCCTTTAGCAGTAATAACAGGAATATTCGCGAATGTTTCTACATTGTTTATAACGGTTGGCATTCCCCATAAACCTTTATTCGCGGGAAACGGCGGTTTGGGAACAGGCATTCCCCTATTGCCTTCTACAGACTTTATAAGAGCGGTTTCTTCACCGCAGACAAACGCGCCTGCGCCAAGACGTATTTCGATATCAAAATCAAAACCGGAATTTAAAATATTTTTACCTAAAAGGCCGTATTCACGCGCCTGAACAAGAGCGAGCTTGAGTCTTTCAATTGCCAAAGGATATTCAGCTCTGATATAAACAAAGCCCATATTTGAACCGATTGCTTTTCCGCAGGTGATCATTCCTTCTATTACAGAATGCGGGTCACCTTCTATTGTAGAACGATCCATGTATGCGCCCGGGTCGCCTTCGTCAGCGTTGCAGATAACATATTTGGCATCGCCCTGGGCTTTTCGCGCGAGATCCCATTTAAGCCAGGTAGGAAAACCCGCTCCGCCTCTTCCTCTCATGCCGGAAATTTTCATTTCTTCTACAAGCTGTTCCGGCGTCCATTCAAAAAGAACTTTTTCCAGGCCGGAATAACCTTCGCGGGCAATATATTCATCGATACTTTCCGGGTCAATAACGCCGCAGTTACGCAAAACTACGCGGTATTGTTTTTGATAAAAAGGAATGTCTTCCGCTATAAAAGTTTTCTTTTCTTCGCCTTCA
>WQXC01000159.1 GCA_009785045.1 Treponema sp.
TTATTTTTACCGGAAGCAGCAGAGTGCGAAATCTTATAATCATATCTGTCTCTAAAAAGATAAAGCCCTGCAAATGTAAATTCTGATACACCGTCAGATGTCAAAGAAAGGCGCGGGTGAAGAAAGTCTTTTTGCCCGATATCCAATGGGATAAAATCAGGGTAGTGCGGCACAGACATAGCTATGTTTCTGTTTTCTCGCTCTCTGTTTTTTTTGCCAGAACAGATTTACGCGAACCTATCAATATGGAAACAGGTTCCATAATAGGAATATTTTCACAAATAATTTTAATAATTACTGTCATTGGAACTGCAAGAAGCATGCCTGCGAATCCCCAAATATAACCCCAGATTGACAGCGAAGCAAGAATGACAAGCGGAGAAATGCCAACATGGTCGCCGATTATTTTTGGATCAAGAATATTGCTAAGAATTAAGTTGACAACCAAAATGACAGCAACAACAAGAATTATAGGACCTGGCTCCGGCCAGAACTGAAGCAGCGCAAACAGCGATATACCAATACCTGCTGCAATGCTGCCAAGCGTTGGAATAAAGTTCATAAGAAACTGAATAACACCCCAAACAAGAGCAAACTCAAGCCCGATAAAACGGAAAGCAATAACATAAATAACACCGTTTGCAAGAGAGAATAAAAACTTTGCGCCAAGGTAACGGGTAATCTGATTAACGATATCATTTCCCATGTGTTCAATACGGCCAACGCGGTTTTCAAAAGCTTTTACTAATTTTTCTCTAAAGTAACCTGCTTCAAACAGTATAAACACCATAAAGAGAACAACAATTACCGCGCTGGATATAAATTTAAAAGTCGTATTCGATATGGAAATCGTAAAGTTACGGACAAAAGTACGTATTGCTTCCTGATCCCAAAGATTCTGCCAGATACTCAATCCATCATCATTTGGAAGATCGAATATATCGGCAATCCAGCTATAAATTAATTCAAAACGATCTTTGTATGGGCTGTTATTATCCAGAAGCTGTTCAACAATCATTTTTCCCGATGTAAATAAAACAATCCCAAAAAGATACATACCTGTGACAACAATAATAACAACCAGAAATATTGATAAAGAGCGGGGGCATTTTATTTTATCCAGCGCCAGTATTAACGGAAACATAACAAATGCCAGCAATGCGGCAATCATGATTGGCAGCATTACTGTCGAGGCGACTTTTAGAATTGCGGTAGCAAATATAATGCAGATAAACACCATCATGAAAAAGACGGCTCGCCCGGAATGAAAGGTTTTAAAAACTTTATTCAATAGCATAGGTTTAGTATGTCATAAATGACGGCTTTGGGCAAGAAAGTACTTGACCACGGATTAAAAAATTACTATGTTTAAATTAACTGATAATACGTTTTAGATGAACACTGCAGTTTCATCTACATCAAAAATCATCTACAAAATCAGTCAACTCACGCGTTTCGCTGGCGTATGTCAGTGGCTCCCCGGGTTTCCTCACCTCCTTTTCCCGGGGGGTTTTTCGTTTTAGAGCTGGAATCTCGTTCCAACAGTAAAGCCAAACCCGTTGTTCATCACATTGTACATAGCAGTAAGGTCGATCCTTAATACCGTTATATTGAGGGAAAAACCGCCAAAAAGACGCATGTTAAAATTATCATCTTTTAGTATCGATTCAAATCCGTTGTCGGTTATGCCTGAAACGCCAAGCCCTTTCAGGTCTTCAATCATGGAATCGGTAATGTCTGCGCCATTAACCTGGATTTTCGATTTAACCTGATATCCGGCTTCTGACCATGCCCAGCTAATTCCTGCGCCGGCGTATGGCGTAATAACAACCAGCGGGAAGGAAATCTGCGCTTTAAGCTCCATGGTATTGGTTTTCCACAGGATCCCCAAATCCGGAGTTGGAACAGCGAGCGATACATCTGTGTCTGCTTCTGCGCTGTAAAAATCAAATGATAATGAATCAATGGGAAGTGATTTTGAAATACCTCCCGACAGATAGTTATAACCTAAGCCAATAGAAAGTTTAACCGGTAATACTTTGCTATTAATTAATGAATAACGTAAATCCGCGCCAAAAAGCTGATATTTTATTTTTGCCCCGCCCATCATGTTTGATAAAAGTTCACTCTCAGGAATAATGCCGAATTTTACACCGATATCAAACGGAAGAATAATACCTCCGCCTCTGGCTTCTACCGTGTAACCCGGAAGCGGAAAACCGGCTTTAAAATCCGGAAGATCATAACCAAACATTCCTGCAAGATCAGAAATTGAACCGATAGGCATGGTCGTAAAACCTGCAGAGACACCAATGCCAAAATGAGGAGGCAGATCGAAGAGCTGCCCGATATACGCATCCGACCAGTTTAGTCCCATTGTAGAACTAAACGGCAGAGATTTTACGATTGTTTCAGAAAACAAATTAACATTATCCTGCAGTTTATCAATTGTATTTTGCGAAAAAACAGGGATAGCGGTTAATAAAAAGATTACAGTGCATAAAACAGGGATTTTTATGTATTTATTCATATAATACTCCTGCATATATTATAGCGCAAAAGCCCCGGGAAATCCAATTAGCCAAAAAAAGCCGTCCCTTTGCAGAGACGGCTTAAAAAA
>WQXC01000160.1 GCA_009785045.1 Treponema sp.
ACGCGGGTATTTATACGGCGCTGTTACATGTTTCACATGATTCTGCAGTTCGCGGATTAACTCGTCAGAAGCGGTAAATCCCCGCGCCAGTACGATGGTAGCTTTTACAACCTGCCCGCGCATGCTGTCAGGAGCGGCAGTTACTGCGCATCCAAGTACCGAAGGATGTTCCATAAGCGCGCTTTCTACTTCAAAGGGACCTATCCGGTATCCGGAACATTTAATTACATCGTCATTGCGGCCGACAAACCACAGGTAACCGTAATCATCCCTCCATGCCATATCTCCTGTTCTGTATGTTCCATTGCTCCAGCTATTTTTGGTAACTTCCCTGTCTTTCCAATAACCGCGGAAAAGACCGGGAAAATCAGAATTGCCGATAACCGGCGGATTATTTTCTGCAGCGCAATCTGCAGCTTCGTACATGTTCTTTCCGGCATTTGTTATGCTCATATTTCCTACAATACCTTCATCACATTCAGAATCATTTTCGTCTAACAATTTTAAACCGAAAAGCGGCGCAGGTTTTCCCATTGAACCCGGCCTTACCGGAAGCCATTTAAAAACAGCCGCCATTACAGATGTTTCGCTCTGGCCGAATCCTTCGCGCACTTCAAGACCTGTTAGTTCCATTAATTTATTGTAAACTTCAGGACTTAACGGCTCTCCTGCTACCGATGTATGACGGATAAAACTAAAATCATAACTGGAAAGATCTTCTTTTATAAGATAACGGAAAACTGTCGCCGGAGCGCAGAATGTATGCGGTTTTAATCTTTGAATTGCGTCTAACATTCCCTTGGGAGTAAATTTTTCGGTATCGTAAACTCCGATTGCAGCGCCGCAAATCCACTGACCATAGATTTTTCCCCAGGCAAATTTTGCCCAGCCGGAATCTGTTTGAGTTAAATGAACGCAGTTGTCTTCCACGTTGTGCCAGTATTTTGCAGTAACAATATGACCCAGCGGCAGGGAATGATTATGAAGCACCATTTTTGGCATTCCGGTTGTACCGGAAGAAAAATAAATAAGCATTGGGTCTTTTGTTACAGTTGGAACACGGGTAAAATTTTCCAGCGCTTTTTCTATTTCTGCGCGCATATCAAGAAAGCCGTCCGGAATTGTTTTACCAATTACTGCAATTTTTTCAAGTTTTGGGCAGTTGGGACGCGCAATGGCAATGTTATCAAGCAGCTCTTTATCGTCAACAGTTATTAAAAGTTTAACATCGGCAATATTACAGCGGTATTCCAGATCCTTCGCAGTAAGCTGATAAGTGCCGGGAATGCAAATTGCGCCTATTTTTGAAAGCGCGCACATAATTACCCACACTCCGGGACGCTGCTTTAAAATTAATTTAACTACATCGCCTTTTTTTATACCTAAAGATAAAAGCGCATTTGCAGCTTTGTCAGAAAGTCGTTTAATTTCAGTAAAAGTAAAAGACTTCATTACTTCTGTATCGTCTGTCCAAAGAAGAGCTATTTTTTCCGGCTGCAGTCTTGCCCACTCATCCACAACATCGTATGCAAAATTAAAATCATCCGGCATATTACATTTATAGTTTTCATAAAAGTCTTCGTAACTGTCAAAGTCAATTTTTGGTAAATAGCGTGATAGTATTTCGTTCATTATAACCTCGTTTCATTATTATTCCTGAATTATTGTTAAGAATTGCGCTGTTCCGTTCACAGCGCTTTGCGAATGCGGCAGACGCGCATCAAAATAAACTGAATCTCCCGGGTTTAGGATATGTTCGGTTTTTAGAACCGTTACTTTTACCTGGCCTTCAACCACAAAGTTAAATTCCTGCCCTGAATGGGAAACCTGCGCAGCAGGAGGCTTTGAAGAATCCAGCGTTACAAGAAGCGGTTCAATTGTTCTGTGTTTAAAGTTATACGCAAGACTTGCAAATTCATAACCGGGGTAACGTTCAATTTGCACACCCTTCCCTTTCCTGCAAACAGCGGCGCTGTCCATTCTTGCCTCTTCACCGGTAAGCAGAACTGTAACATCGGTACCAAGCCTGTGAGCAATCGTGTACAGAACGCTAATCGGGATATCAAGTTCTCCGCCTTCGTATTTACTGTAGGTATCAAAGGGAATATCCGTTTCTTTTGCCATATCAAGAGCGCTGATTTCCAGAATCTCCCTTAGTTCTTTTATTCGTTTGGGAACATGCGAACCATTTTCAGGCGCTTCTTTTTCTGTCATATATACTCCTTCCAGTTTCTCATTATAATTTTATCATTCTCATCCCGAATTTCAACAGGAATTTTTACTTTTTCCGTGCCGTTAAACTTAAGCCGCGCTTCATCAACTTTTAGTCCTGTTATCTCATTATTCAGGATAATACTCACATAATCTGCAATGCTGTTCAATTTTTTATTCAGATATACGCCAAAAATCTTATCGTTGTAAACATCGGCGACATTATGAATATCCGTTCCTGCTGTAACAGGTTTGCCGATTTTTTTGGCATAGCGGCATGCAAGAGCATCCATCGAAACATCCTCATGCCCGCCATTGACGATTTCTACTGCATCAACACAGCCTGTAGAAAGCACAACGCGCTGAATATAATCCCTCTGCCTGAACGGGTGCGCCTGAACTACACA
>WQXC01000161.1 GCA_009785045.1 Treponema sp.
ACAAAAACAAAAATGCAATTAAGGAAAATAATCTATTTGTAATTTTCATTTATATTCTCCTTAAATTTGATGAAGCAGCCGCGCTCTGCTGTGTTAGAAGTCTGTTAACATAAAAGATAAGCCTTTCGCCGGATACAGGCATTGTAGCATCGGCGCGTCCCTGAATTACATTTTTATAAACCAGTTCGCGATACGCATAACGGGAACTTTTGGTAATAGAATAAAAAATCCCGCCTTTAAGATTGAAAGAGCGCATTAACAATCTGGAAATATGATTTAACTGCGCATTGTCATCCGGCGTAACTTTTCCCGGAAGCCATCCGTTCTGCATAGCAAAATCAAATGCTTCGTTGGGATTATTCGTAACAAACGCTTCCGATGCTTCAAGAACAAATCGCGCTGCTTGCGCATAAGTTACAACGCCGGTGTTAAGAAGTACTTCAAATTCAGCCGCAGGCGAATTGGCAGGCGCAACAGCGAACGCAGCCTCATCGGCCTGAGCAAATAATAACACAGGTGTTAAAAATAAACAAACAATAAAAAGAATTCGGGTATTTAAAAATAATTTATTCATACGCTTTACTCTGCCTTAATTACCGCTGTCGCTGCCGGGGTATTTGATAATAACATCAACATCCCCGTAACTGATTAACGGCACAGCTCCGGACACACCAACAAACGGCTGCATGAGCGATTCTTCACTTTTATTTACAGGTTCGGAAGACGATCCGTCTTTACCAACAGAACTTTTCTTTCCTGCGGTAACCGAAACACCGGGACCTCTTCTTCCCTTATATACAACCTTACCTTCTATTGTTTCCAGATTATTAGGATCCATTTCCAGAATTGTTCCGCGCACGGAAGCTGTAGCGCTTGGACTCTGCACAGAAAGAGTTGTTCTTGTTCCGGCGGGCGGCTTTACTTCTACTCTAACTCTGCCTGTCTGCAAATTGACATTAACATTCTCGGCATTTTCTGAACTTTGAATTTCTGCAAGGGTAAGACGTGTAAGCGGACGAACAGTAATAACAGCGGTGCTTCTGAAACCTGTCGATATAACTGTGTTGGCTGCAACAGAGTCACCTGCAGCGGCAGAAACAAACGCAGCTGCTCCGGTATGTTTTAATTCGACATCGCCGGTTAGTTCGCGTATTGTGCCATTCTGGCCGCCATTTTGGCAGAATGCACCGGCGGCAATTATCGTAATTAATAAAACCGCAACAATAATTCTTTTCACTATTTCCCCCTAAACATTAACCACTTAATATAATACCATAGCGGCGGATAATTCCATGCGCCATTTCATTCTTTCATCAGATCCTGCATCTCCAAGTGAAGGAACAAAAACGCCGCCGCCAAGACTTAAATGCAAGTCCGAGGCAGGGCTCCAAACCAGACGCGCAGAAATCTCAGGACCAAGAAAATATCCTTTGTTATCTGCAATTGCCTGTTCGTCTAATGGGTAACCGCTGAATGTTCCAAGATCGTTACGCACAAAATACAATCCGGTTATCGAAACGCTTATTGGATTGTTAAAACTTGCAGAATAATCAAGTCCAAAAACCGAAAGCCCGGACATTTTATGTTTTAAAATATATCCATATTCTTTGGAGGTGATTGGAACAAACGCAGTTACGGTGTCATCAACTTTGCCTCCGGCGATTTTTGCGGTGAATGCAAAGCGGCTGTTAAAATCCGCCGGCACTATCCAGGAAAAACCAAAGTCGCCGGCAAAGGCAATTCCAAAACTGCTTTCGCTTGCGACAGTCTGCGAAAACTCAATGCTGCCGCCAAGATCAATTTGAAAATTATCGATTGGAAGATCGGCTTTTAAAACCAGATATTGATTGTGATATTTTAAATCTCTGTTGTTTAAATCTGTTTGACCTATTAACGCAGTTTTAATATTTATTGTTTCAAAAACTGATGGATGTTCCCACCCAAAAGATGCCAGCAATCGTTTGGGAGCAAAGTAAGTATTTAAAAAATCGTCGTAGGTAAAAGGTACGCTAAAATCGAGGAAATCGGTTAATGTCATTGTGATGTGCGCTTGTTTTTTGTACAGGAATCCGGTGTACCAAACACCCATTTTAAAGTATCCCGAATCAGAAGCGTAAGTAATCTGCACACCGTCAAATAGTCCGTCGGCAATAAACGCTAGCGGGTCAGAATAATTAAATCGCCCTGCGCGAATTTGCGAAGCACCGATGTTAATCAAAAACTCGGTATTTAAAAGTTCCGGCACTGTATAAAATTCTTCTTCCATGCCCAATGTGAACCCTGCAGTTACAAGCACTTCTGCGTTATCTCCAATCAAGGCTGAGAAACGCGGCCAAAAATCGGTTTTAAAGTTAAACTTGTTTTCTTCGGCATCGAAGTTGTTGTATCCGCCAGAAACATTTGTTATAAGACCAAAATCTGCAGCAAGCGCCAAAGACGGCAGGAGAAGAATCATCATCAAAGAAAATAAAGTTTTTATTATGCTGATATTTTTCATACTAGTTCTCCAAAATATTTTCTTCGCGGGCAAGCATTCTGTTTGTATAGAACAATAGCTGTTCGCCGGACAC
>WQXC01000162.1 GCA_009785045.1 Treponema sp.
GTAACCGTCAAAAAAAGTGCTTCTAACGGAAATTAAAAAATACAAATAAACTTCCATAAATACAATTTTTTTGGAGGGTCAAAATGACTTACAGTAAAGAAGAAAAAGCAATGTGGTTGGAGGATTGGCAAAAGAGCGGCAAGGGAGCATGGACTTACGCGAAGGAAAACGGTTTAATACCGCAAACATTCGTAACATGGACAAAGAAAGAACAAAAAGCAAAAACAGGATTCGTAGAGATACAAACAAAGTTTAAACCCAAATTACAGACATCAGAAATACTTATAGAAAAAGGAGATATAAGAATACATCTCCCGTTTGGGTCAGGTATTAATGAATTAAGTTCAATCATTGAATGTTTGCAGGCGGCTTTATGATTATTGATTTAAGCCAAGTAAGAATATTTTTGAGACCTGGAACGACGGACTTAAGAAAAGCTGTAAACGGACTGGCAGTAATAGTACAAAACGACATAAAAGAAGATCCGTTCAGCGGCAGTGTATTTATATTCTGTAATCGTGGAAGGAAACTGTTAAAAGCAGTTTATTGGGATAAAACAGGATTCTGGTTAAGCCAAAAGCGGCTTGAGAAAAACAAATTTCCCTGGCCGCAGGATGAAAATGAGGCAATGGAACTAACAGTTGAAGAATTACAGATGTTGTTAGCTGGAATAGATTTTTTCAAGGCACACAAGGAATTACATTACAAAAAGGTTGCATAAAAGAAACATAAGTCCGGTTAAAATATTTAATCGGACTTTTTATAAAAATTAAAATAAAATTAATTAAAAAAGATTGACAGACAGATCGTTATGTGATACAACAAGATATGCAAGTTAATGCGACACAACTAAAAACGCTTGATACCACATCCCTTATAAATTACATTCAAGAATTAGAATCAAAATACAACCAACGATTAAAAGAAATGGAAACAGATTTTAAGAATCTTCAATTTGATCATGAATTATTGCAGGAAAAATATAAACTTGCGATGCTCCAGAAGTTTTCTCGAAGCGCGGAACAACTAATGGCTGACAAGAACCAGCCGCTTCTGTTTGGCAGCGAGGAGGAAAAAACTGAGACAGGAAAAAAAGAAAAAGCTTTTGAAGAGATAAAATCATATAAACGGAAAAAACCTGGAAGAAAAGCCATTGATCCTAATATCCCGCGGGAAGAAAAAATCATAGACATAGAAGAATCTGAAAAAACATGTGCTTGCGGAGAGAAACTGACGAAAATCGGCGAAGAAACGAATGAAAAGCTGCATATAGAACCGCCAAGAATGAGTGTAATAAAAACAATTAGACCTAAATACGCATGCCGGAAATGTGAAGGAACAGAAGATGAAGAAAGCAAAACAATTCGCATAGCTCCTGTAGAACCGGTAATTATTCCAAGAGGCATAGCGACACCCGGTTTATTGAGTTGGATCATGACATATAAATATGAACATCATCTGCCTTTTTACAGGCAAGAATTAGTGTTTGAGAAAATAATGGTTAATGTAAGCAGGCAGAATATGTCGAACTGGCAGCAGCAGGTGTACGATAAGATAAAACCATTATTCATTCTGATGAAAGAAACATTAAAAAACGGACCTGTTATACAGACAGATGAAACAGAAGTTCAGGTTATTGGAGAAGAAGAACGCAGTTATACGCAAAAGAGTTACATGTGGCTTTCCCGTGGAGGACCGCCAGATAAACCTGTTACAATGTATCAATACCGGAAAACACGCAAAGCGGAAAATGTAAGAGAAATCCTTGAAGGATACAGCGGCTACCTGCAAACAGATGGTTATATTGGATATGATTCAGCGTTGGGAGGGAATAATAATATTATTCATGTTGGATGTTTTGCACATGTCAGGAGAAAGTTTTTTGAAGCTGCGAAAGTCTCCTCTCGTAGAACAACAGCTGAACAAGGAGTTAACTTCATCAAAAAGCTTTATGTTATTGAAAATGAACTGCGGAACAAATATCCACAAGATAAAACAGATGATGAAATAAAACGCAATAAAAAACATGAAGACTTTTTAAACGAGCGAAAGAAATGCTGCATGCCTGTTTTAACTGAGTTCAAATCATGGTTAATAAAATTACAAGCCGAGGTTCCCGAAAGCACACTTTTGGGAAAGGCTGTATATTATGCTCTCAGTCAATGGGAAAAACTTATAAGGTATGTTGACAGTCCATATCTTACACCTGACAATAATGCTTGTGAAAACGCGATCCGTCCTTTCGTGATTGGAAGAAAAAACTGGCTTTTTTCTCAGAGCCCTTATGGTGCTGAAAGTTCATGCGGTATGTATTCGCTTATTCAAACTGCTAAGCAAAATGGACTAAATTCTTTCGAATATTTAAAAAGTCTTTTTGAAAAAGCTCCATATGCTTCTTCTCGGGATGATTGGGAAAAACTTCTACCATGGAATATCTATAAATCTTAATTTTTTCGTTTTTTTTGATTAATATGTGTTTTTAGGGCAGAATTGACGGTTAC
>WQXC01000163.1 GCA_009785045.1 Treponema sp.
AAGGTTAAGTTCGTGATTGGAAAGAACTGTGGCGCATCGCGGACAGTATGGAAGGATGTAGTGACCTTCGTAAAGCAAGCCTTTTTCCCAAAGGGTTTTCATCACCCACCAGATTGTTTCCATATAGTCTGGTTCCATAGTTTTGTAATCGTTGTCAAAATCGACCCAGCGGCCAAGGCGGGTGATTGTTTGGCGCCATTCATTCACATAACGCAGTACAGAAGCGCGGCAGGCTTCGTTAAAATTGGCAATGCCGAATTCTTCGATTGCGGTTTTTGAATTGAGGTTTAGTTCTTTTTCGATTAGGTTTTCTACGGGTAAGCCGTGGCAGTCCCAGCCAAAGCGGCGTTCGACTATTTTACCTTTCATGCATTGATAGCGGGGAATTATGTCTTTTATGGTGCTTGGAACAAAGTGTCCAAAATGCGGCAAACCTGTGGCAAACGGAGGGCCATCGTAGAAGACGAATTCCTGCGACCGCGAGGCACCCGACGAATCTATACGCTGCGACAGGGATTTCTTAAAAATATCGTTTTTTTCCCAGAATTTAAGGATTTCTTCCTCGAGTTTGGGAAAATTTACTTTTGCATCAACCGGTTTGTACATACACCTCTCCTGATTGGAGATAGTATGGCATAATTGGGGATTTTTATCTATGTATACATGAAATATTTATTTTAGGTCAGATTTTTCTCACCCGATTAGTAAACGTACTGCCTCTACTGCAGTCTTGATTGCGGCTTCGGTGTCGTGGCAATGGGGGTTGGGCATGCCGGCTTTTTCGCGTTCCTGGTTCCAGACTACGTTAAGGACGCAGCCGGCGCGGGCGCCGAGGATTTGGCTGACGATGTACAGGGTTGCGCTTTCCATTTCTGAGGCAAGGCAGCCGGCTTTTTTCCAGGCTTCCCATTTGTCGTTCAATTCAAAAGCGGCGGGCATGCGATCCGGCGAGTGCTGTCCGTAAAAAGAATCTTTGCACTGCACTACTCCGGCATGCCACTTTTGATTTAGTTTTTTTGCGGCTTCTACAAGCGCGTTGGTAATTTCCAGGTTTGCTACGGCGGGAAACTCAATTGGCACATACTCGCGTGTTGTTCCCTCCTGACGGATTGCTCCCGTAGCAATTACGATATCTCCGCCGGTTACAGGAAGAGCGATTCCGCCGCAAGTGCCGACGCGGATAAAATCGCGCACGCCGGTTTTATAAAGTTCTTCCACTGCTATTGCAGTTGAAGGACCGCCCATGCCTGTGGAAATTACCATTACGGTCTTGCCGGAGATTTCACCTAACCAGGTTGTGTACTCGCGGTTCTGACAGAAAAAGCGCGGGTTATCAAGGTACGATGCGATTTTTTCTACACGCCCGGGATCTCCGGGAAGTATCGCGTATTTCGCGCCGTGAGTGTCATCAAAACCGATGTGATATTGTTTTTCCATAATGTTCCTCCCTATTGGGCGCTTTTATCAAAAGGTATACCTGCGGCTTTTGGAGCCTGTGACATCTTTGAACTGAATGCAAGCACAATAAGCGTCGCAATATATGGTATCATTTTGTACACATAACTTGGAATAGGGATAGCGCTCATAAAATCAATTCCTGAATAAGAAGACGAAATGGCCTTCATTAAACCAAAGAAGAATGCTGCTGCAAGTATGCGCCCCGGTCTCCATTGTCCAAAAATCAGTACTGCAAGAGCCAAAAAGCCGTAACCGGAAACCTCAGGGTTAAACTCAATTGATGTTGGGATAACAAACACAAGACCGCCAAGACCTGCCAGTGCACCGGAAAACATAACGCCGGCATAACGCATGGCATAAACATTGATTCCGGCAGAGTCCGCCGCTTGCGGATGTTCGCCGCATGAACGCAAGCGAATGCCAAATCGCGTCTTATAAAGAAGAAAAGCAGAAAGTCCCAGAATTAAAAAACCCAGATACGTTGTAATATAGGTATTTTTGAATAACATGGGACCAAATAATGGAATGTCGCCAAACAACGGAACTTTATCGATACGAAATTGATTGACAAACGGAATCTGCTGAACTGTGCGGATTGTTCTGGCAACATAAACTGCAATGGCTGGTGCAAGCATATTAATCGCTGTACCGCTGATAATTTGATTTGCTTTCATATTTATAGATGCATAAGCATGAAGCAAAGAGATCGCTACGCCTGTCAGGGCAGAAACTAAAATTGCCAGCAGAAGAACAGGCTGCCCCGGAAGAAACGGCTGAACCAGGCTAATAAACAAAATACCGGCAAATGCGCCCATTATCATGATACCTTCCAGCGCTATGTTAATTACGCCTGAACGCTCAGAAAACATTCCTCCAAGAGCAACTATCAAAAGAGGGATCGAAAAGAACATTGTCTGCTGAACAAGAAAATACAGTATGTTCATAATTCCCCCCTCTTTCGTTTTTTAAGCGAGTTAATAAATCCCCTGACAACAAGCGCAAAGGCGCTAAAATAAATAATTACAGCAATAATAATTTCGAT